>JAHDDD010000068.1 GCA_020629535.1 Saprospiraceae bacterium | reverse complement strand
GTGACTATATTCTGTATGGTTTCATATTTTCTATGAAAACCACTTTTCAGGCATCGCGATTTGGATTCAAGTTCTTGCTTTTTTGGTGCTTGATGATATGATGCAATATTGGTGGCATCGACTTTCACATTCCAGCAAACTGATGTGGAAATTGCACAGACCTCATCATGTTATTGAAGAGATGGGTGTCTTGGTTACCTATCGCAATGCAGTGATGTACTATGCACTTATGCCAGGGATTTGGTTTTCTGCTATTCTTGTCTTTTTGGGTATGGGCTACGTGTATATGTTTTACCTGCCGATCAAACTGGTCGTCATTCTGCTTGCACATAGTGAAACCAAATGGGACCGGATACTTTACAAGTATAAATTCTTGAGCCCTTTGGCCTGGATTATCGAAAGGACCATTTCTACTCCAAGCACGCATTTTGCACACCACGGTCTGAGTGTCTCCGATGGTGTTTCAAATCCAAATGGAAATTATGGGAATCTTCTCTTCATATGGGATGTCATTTTCGGCACTGCAAAAATCACCAGAAAATATCCAACAAAATTTGGTGCATGGAATCAACTGAAAGAACCTTGGTATATTCAGTTGATGTTTCCCATTCTCAAGTCCTCTGACCCAAAGAGTGAATTGCATTCTTTAAACACAAAGGTCGATTATGATCCTGGCATTGATTATCAGGAATTTGATGCATAGCTGAAGTAGACTCTTTCAAGACACATACTGATACGTCACTGATGTATAGATAACATATTCAAATTTCTTATCAATAAATTTCCAATCACACAAAGAAGCTAGAATGTGAACGTCTGTATATCAATGCACAAGTGTTCGAATCGATTCTTTTCCCTGTCTTCCAAATTTCGCTTTTAATTGATTTACCTTCTTCCAAGCTAAAGAACATTGTATTGAAAGTGGGAATATTTTAATTCCCCGAAATTCTTTAGCTCTTACAAATCAAAGATGATGAAATCCAAGATATTCCTTCTGCTAGTGATTTTCTTGATTCAAGAACACCTAATATCACAAGACACACATTTTTCAATTGAACTCAATGCCTTCAGAATAGCCAGAGACCCAGGTGTACGCTCTACCTCTTTTTATATTCCTGATTTAACTTACATCAACGGTTTCAATCTCAATTATGAAGTAACAGAAAAATGGGAAGTTTTCGTGGGAGCACGAAAATTGAAATCTAAATTAGAGGCTCGACAAGGTACAAGTTATGAGTCTACTTCAGTCTTCGGTTTTGAAACTCGGCTGGGTGTGAAACGTACTCGACGACCAGACAAATGGCTAAACCTCAGTTCTGGTTATGAAATTCTAAATGAACTCTCCATAAGGAGAGGACATTTTAGCAGGGATGCTGCAAATTATGAAATCAACCATAGAAGAAATTTCTTTGGTGGAGCCGTCAGGCTTGACCTTGAATCTAAAACTGTTTGACAGGTTAAGTTTATTTGCCAATACAAGATTCAAAGCAGGTATCGTTAGTCTCAAATCTTTTAGAAATACTAGAGATGATATGGTCCTGTATCCAAGTGGAAATTATATACAATATGATTTTGAACTCATTAATGCAGCAGGTATTAAAGTAAGAATCTAAATGAATGATACATGAAGGGTAATCTTAGATATTGCGTGATCCTAGAGTTGTTTGAACTTCATGATTAGATTATAAACTTATGAATTACATCAAAGGTAGGACTGGATGAAGCTTTAAACTTCAAAACTGTATGAATCTAAATAAAATGTGTTTGTAGTTATTTGAATGGCTACTATTGACCCAATATTCCAGATAAGATTCTGGAAGTAATAAGATAAGTTGGTGCCACCCCTTCCAAACCAAGACTTCCTGATGCCAAGGTACTTCCCGTTTTGATCGGATTATCAGAAGCGTAGTAGGCATAGCGCAGCGATATATCACTGGCTATGCTTTTCCTAATTTTTGATGCTACCTGGATGGCTTTTTGATAATGTGCTCCTTCCATTTCAAGGCCTATCATATTCCAGGATGATTTGTGAAAGTAGTTGAGAATGTCTTTGTTTTGAAGAGATGTACCAAGTACCGTAATCATCGGTCCTTCATACACGGCCATACCGTTTCCTTCAAACTCGTTTTTGCTCAATTGGTTTGTAAATGGGTAATTGTCAGCACTTCCTTCGAAGACATGAGCCGAGGGTATCATGATGTCTCCTTTTCCGCCTGCTAAAATTCCTGCTTTCCCCATAATATTAATAGAATGAACAGGAAGATTATATTTTTCTCCATTGATCTCAAATGGCTTCAAAAGCTCATCCATTATTTCATAAGCTTGTTCACCAAAAGGATAATCAATTACAAGGAGTATAGGTTTTGTTTTCTTTATCTTTTTGAAGTCTAGTTGTACTTCTTTCGCTATTCCTTTCAGATCAACTTTGATTAAGTCGATGATTTGAACGTCAATGTTTGTTCCACTTTGGTCTTCAAGGTAAATCATACCTTCTGCATTTGCACATTGTCGCACCTTCTTTCTCAAGTTGGCATTTTCATCAAGACTCAACTTACTTGCCATCTCTTCCAAGCTCTTCCCTCTTTCAGCCCTCCTCAATGCTTTTCTTCCAAACACTGTATTCATCACACTGTGCATATTGGCACTGATTACATGAACAGGTCTACCAAATAGTTCGTTATCCCAAAGTACCTTTTTGATATCTTGTGCCCATGACTCACCGTGTATATGATGACCCAATTTTTCTCTTAATGTGGAAGAAAATGTGATCTCTCTATCTTTATCATGTAAATGCTCCTCAATACTTCTTTTCCCCAACCAATAGGTTATCTCAAACAGAGAATTTACTTTTTCTGCTTGATCAAAATCTTTGCAATGCCTTGCAGTCTCATCATATGTTCTACCAATTAGCGAGCTTAAATAAGTATAGCCAATTTGTGCATCATATGGTTCACCCTTCTTCATTTTCTTGACGATAGATTCAAGCATCAACCATTCTCTTTTTGGCCGATCCTTATAATCGAAACTATTTCTTCTAATTTTTTCAGCTTCAATAAAGAGAAATGTCAAGTGCGTGAGTACATCATAGATATCACTGTAGCCACGTGTCATTTCAATATACATTTGCTCCTTATCTATACGATAGCAATCTCGTCTTCTTTTACTTGGTATTAGAGGATTGAAATGAGAGTTTTCAAGTCCTTCTCTTGAAACCAAATTTATATATCGGCACTGCTCAATGCCCTCAGGAAGTCTTTGAAAAATGTAGAGAAGTCCATTAAGCTCAACTTTTTCAGGATCAGCGATAGAGCCATAAATTTCTGGTTTAAGTTGTAATAATGATTTTATCATAGCCTCACCTGAGACACCCAATGGTTTGTAGCTGCCACGAAGAAACATATGTCTCATGGCGATATACAATCGTTGGATTGCTGCTCTTGATTCTTGTGCTCTTGACTGAACTACCGTTGTATTAGTCATCTCTCTTCATATGATAGATATTTCTAATACAAAATTTGAACCAATTTATTGGAAGGAATGACTTCGGGCTTGAAGAATGCGTCTGTTGACTCAAATAATTGGCAAATATTGGCAAATTGACAAATTGATATATGACCATCGACTTTATTATATTTGCGCACTCAAACAAAAGAACAAATGTCAGATAACAAAGTAATTTTCTCGATGGAAGGTGTTACCAAAGTGTACCCTCCTAAGAAAGAAGTATTAAAAAATATATGGTTGTCATTTTTCTATGGCGCCAAAATTGGAGTGCTTGGTTTGAATGGATCTGGAAAATCAAGTCTTCTTAAAATCATTGCAGGTGTAGACACCAATTTTCAAGGTAATGTTTTCTTTGATAAAGAATATAAAATCGGTTATCTCGAACAGGAGCCACAATTGGATGAAGAGAAAACCGTAAGACAAGTCGTTGAGGAAGGCGTACAACATATTGTGGATGTAGTCAACGCATACAATGAAGTCAGCGCAAAATTGGCCGAACCAATGGACAATGATGCCATGATGAAATTGATCGAGGAGCAGGGAGATTTGATGGAGAAGATGGACCTTTACGATGCATGGGAATTGGATCACAAACTAGAGACTGCCATGGACTCACTCCAGTGTCCTCCCGATGATCAGCCCGTTAAAGTATTGTCAGGTGGAGAAAGAAGGAGGGTTGCGTTATGTCGATTGTTGTTGAGCCAACCTGATATCTTATTATTGGATGAGCCTACCAACCACTTGGATGCAGAATCTGTGCATTGGTTAGAGCAGTTTCTTCAAAAATTTCCAGGGACAGTTATTGCTGTGACGCACGACCGTTATTTCTTGGACAATGTAGCCGGCTGGATACTGGAACTGGATAGAGGTGAAGGAATCCCATGGGAAGGAAATTATTCGAGTTGGCTTGAGCAAAAAGCCAAGCGTCTTGAGCAAGAGGAAAAGCAAGAATCCAAAAGAAGAAAATCCCTCGAAAGAGAATTGGAATGGATCAGAATGAATCCTAAAGCAAAACAAGCGAAAGGAAAAGCTCGTCTGAACGCATACGAAAAATTGAAAAACGAAGATGTCAAAGAACGGGAGAAAAAACTACAATTGTTTATTCCTGATGGACCGCGTTTGGGAGACACGGTCATTGATATTGAAGGAATCTCAAAATCATTCGACAAAAGATTGTTGATTGATAACTTGACATGCAGCATTCCCAAAAATGCAATTGTCGGAATCATTGGACCTAACGGTATGGGTAAGTCTACCCTCTTCCGGATGATCATGGGGCAAGAAACTCCAGACTCGGGTAGTATTACAATTGGTGAAACGGTCAAAACATCATATGTTGATCAGTCACATGAGGACTTGCTTCCAGAGAAAACGATCTTTGAGATTATGGGTGATGGAAATGATACGATGATGGTCGGAAATACAAGTGTCAATGTGAGGGCTTATATCAGCAAATTTAATTTTACAGGTGCCGATCAACAGAAAAAGTTGGAAGTACTTTCTGGAGGGGAAAGAAATCGTGTCCACCTCGCCATGACTTTAAAAGACAATGGAAATGTACTTCTTCTGGATGAGCCGACAAATGACATTGATGTAAATACCCTCAGAGCGTTGGAGGAGGCCATCGAAAATTTTGCTGGTTGTGTACTCATCATTTCTCACGATCGATGGTTCATTGATCGATTGGCGACGCATATCCTTGCTTTTGAAGGTGATTCACAAGTTGTTTTCTTTGAAGGAAACTTCAGTGATTATGAGATCGCCAAGAAAGAGAGACTTGGAGAGGTTAAGTTGAAGAGGCCTAGTTTTAAGTCTTTAATTTAACCATAAAAGAGCATATAAGACACAAAAGAATTTTGTGTTCAGCCTTTTACAAAAGTTATGAATCTGGAAGTTTTCGATACCATTCGTTGACAAGCGTCTTTTGGCCTTGTTGATATAAATTTAGTACATTAAAATTGAGGATAATTCCAAGCGGTGACTGCAATAATTTCATGTAAGTCATGATCTGAGCATCAAAAATTGGAAGCAGCTCAGAAACAGATTTAAGTTCGACAACAATTACATCCTCCACAAAAAAATCGCATCTTAATTTATTTTCAATTTTCTTTCCTCTGAATATGAACGGAACAACTTTTTCTTCTTCAAATTTTATTCCCTTATATCGAAATTCTTCTGCCATGCAATATTGGTATACCTTCTCTAACAAACCTGGACCTAGTTCCTTATGAACATAAATAGCACATCCATTTATCTTATATGTTAAATCTTTAATGTATTCTTTCGAATGCTCCACATAAAATGATGGTTCAAATGCACCAGAGGTAAACTTCTTTTGAACTTTTATGTCTTTTATGGTAAAAAAGTGAGTTTGTGATTTACCTCTTTAATCTCCGAAGCACATACATATGAGAGATATTTCTTTTATGTATCTTTAAAATTGAGTTTTTAACTTATTAATCATAAAAGTTTATCAGGATGACTTCAGTAAATCACAGTTTTATTGAGGAAATAAAGAGTGACCACAAGGGTACACTCGAGAAATTTTATAATGAGCAAAAATCAGGCTTCATGTCCTGGGCAAGATCAAGATTTGATTGCGATCAGGATACGATAGTGGATGTCTTTCAAGATGCCATCGTGACCTTGTACCACAATATTAAAGAAGGTAAAATCACAGGTTTTGAGACTACACCAGGAGCATATCTTTTCGGAATAGCCAGAAACTTAATGCTGAAAAGAAACCTGAAAGATCGAAGGACTACACTCACTGACGATATGTCAAGAGAGACCGGAGAACAACTCGATTATAATATTTTTGATAGGATTGAAGATGATCACAGGCGACATTTGATAGCTGAAGGATTTAGGAAATTGAAAGATTCTTGCCGTGACATTCTTACGCTCTTTTATTATCACAACTACAGCATGGAATCGATCATGAATCGTCTCGAATATGGTAGTGTGGACACTGTAAAAAGTAGGAAGAATCAGTGTATGAATAAACTTAAACAAATAATACAGTCAAATTAAATAGGATAACATGATGCCGCAAGAAAAGAATATAGAATTAATGGATCTCTACCTTCAAGGTCAATTAGATGATCAACAAAGAATAGATTTTGAGCAGAGACTCAATGATGATGACAATTTCAAAAAAGAGTTTGAAGATCATAGAGATTTCGTTGAGGTCATCAAAGAAGAAGGAAACAAAGACCTCAAGGCCTTTTTACAAGAAATCGAGGCTGGTAGCGGAAGTACTTCAGTTGCTCAAGCCAGTTCAACAAATACTCCAGAAGGACCAAAGGGCTTTAATTGGGGACGGTTTGCTCTTGGCTTTTTAGCTGGTTTAATACTGTTTTTTGGCATCGTCTGTTTTTCTAATAAAGATGACCAGACGCCTGCTGATTCTCAGATTGAGACAGAGCAATTGTTTGCTTCAAATTTCAATGCATATCCAAATGAGCTGGTGAGACTCGAAAGATCAGGAGATGAACCAGTGTCTGATTTGCAAAAAATCATGATCCTTTACAATCAGAAAAAATACTCCGAAGTAATTCCTGCGATTGACACATACATGCAATCAGCTGAAGACAAAAGACCACTATTTTATAAAGCTGTTTCATTGTTGGCTAGCGATCAAGACCAAGAATCAATTGCTCTGTTGGAACAATTGGACAAGATGGACAATTATGAATTTGCTGAAGGTGTGAACTGGTACTTAGGTCTCGCCTATTTGAAAACAGGTCAAGAAAGCAAGGCAAAAGCACAACTTCAAGAAATCGTTGACAATAATCAGGAATACAAATTGGAAGAAGCAAAGCAACTGCTCACACAATTATAGATAGTATCTTTTTCTGATACCCCACCAAACATAAAATAGAACCATTAAAATCAAAAAGAAAATTGGATAGCCCCACAAAGGAATGGATGTATTAAAATCGTTCAAATCAATTGCATCCATTTTTCCAGTGGGAACAAAAGCGGCCCAATAATATGGATGCTTAAATTTTGGATCTTCTAATGCTTTCTTTTTTGCCCCCCATAATGATTCATCGATTTGTTTCCCTTCTTTCATTCCAGCATAGAAATCAGAAATCAATTGACTACTGAATTCATCATCGATCCTCCATAAACTTGAAATTACAGAACCAGCTCCTGCATAGGTAAAAGCCCTGGCCAAACTCATGACACCCTCCCCTTCTTCAATTTTTCCTAATCCTGTTTCGCAAGCAGACAATACGATTAAATCTGCTGCCACTTTGGTATTGTACAATTCTCCGGCATATAAAAGTTGGTCTTGATTTAAGGAGCTACTTTCCTGAGCAAACGAAATATAGGAACGGTCAGAAATACTGTCATTGGTAACCGCATGAGATGAAAGGTGAATCACAGGATGATTCTCTGCTCTTTCTTTGAATTCATATTTCAATGCTTTTTTACCGGTGTATGCGTCAACTTTAAAATGCGAAGAAATACTTTCAACTTCCTGTTTATTGAAACTCAAAGTAACCAAAGGATTGTCGATGTGGAAGTAAGGGGCAAAACTCAGGATACTTGTTCTTTTGGTTTTTGTGTTGATTCGTTCTTTATTAAATAGACTCGCCGAATAAGAATAACTAATGTTGTATTTCTCTGTTAAAAATGTGGTGCTTTGATCTGACTTTACCATGATGGCATCAAAGGGCAAATAGGATAAATATTGATCAGGAATAATGCACAGCTTTTCTGGAATATCATATTTCAATTGAATCGGCTTGATCAACAACCTGTAGAATTCTCTGGACACCAATTCAAATGCATCAAAAAGACTGTCACGTTGTGATTTGTTGTAGGTGAAACGATCTGCAGACTGATCCAAGAGATTTCGAAATTTGAATACTTTGTTACTCAAATTATTGTCAATGGTCCACCGAAAAAGCTCTGAATTTTGAGCGTCAATGTACAAGGCATACAATATATCCTCGTCGATAAAAAATTCCAATAAAGCCCTTGATTCATCTGTCAACTTTGATTGCATTTCTGAGACTGCCAGAAAATCTTCTTGATGGTTGGTTTGGAGTGTTGGATATTTTTCTTTCAATTCTTTCTCAAATTCCTCTAGTTGAATTCTTGATTTAATTTGAGTTATTAATTGATCAGAATCATTTACATCCTGATTTAATTCAAGACTAGAGATTTGATTATTTAGTGAATCTAATTTTTCTCTTTCTTGAGAAGATAGATCTAAGGACTCTAAGGACTGGGATTTCGAAATGGCGTCAAGCAGGATGATGGCTTTGGTTTTTTCCATAAATGAAAAAGACCAATCAAGATATTCTTCATTGCCGGTGGATTCCCAAAGTTGATATGTGCATGATAACGCAGAGGCGTATATGTCACGTGCTTTGTTTAGTAGAAATTTTTTGGATTCATCGGAATTGAAGTCCTCTCTAAGCTTGCCCAATAGAATATCAATCTCCACATAGCTGTTAAATGCGTCCTTCAATGCATTTTTATTTTGAGCAAAGGCAAGTTGTGCTTTCGCAATTTCAGATTTAATTTCGATGAGATTGGAGAGTCCACCGATGACATTCGCATCATCAATAATGATATCAGCATTTATAAAACCAATGGCCTCATTTAACTTTGAAATACCCAAATCATACTCACCTCTTTTTATGGCATTCAAACCCTCATTATGGTAAGTATTGGAGATCCAAAATGAATCCTTTAATTCTATAAATATATTTCTTGCCTTTTCGATTTGTTTCTGACTTTCTTTGAAGTTACCTTCACCACCATAAGCTACTGACAAACTATTCAAAGTGGAGCCAGTTTGAAATAAACGTTCCTTGGGGTATTTTTCATTTATTTCTAAGTCCTTCAAGAAGTATTCTTTGGAAGAAGGATAATCTTCATTGATTAAATATGCATTTCCCAAATTTGAATAACAACTAGACAATCCGTACCAATCTTCATCATATTTATCTTCAATTTTATCATAAATCGAGATTGCATTCTTTGTGTATTTGATCATTGCTTTAGTATCTCCTTTTCTTTTTGCAATATGAAATGCAAATTGAGAATAGTACTTTGGCATTTCCCAAATTTCATTGGCATAGAATTCTTTGGCAAATGCAATGACTAGATTTAGATACTCCTCCGATTTTTTAAAATCATCTTTCAAAGCCAAAACAAAGGATAAGTTACTCCCAGCAATAACAAAAGTTGATGTATCAGGGACACTTGTTTCGATTGCCATTTTCATTGATTCTTCAAAATGAGAAATGGCATTATCCATGTCTTTAGTTTCCACAAAAACATGCCCCAAGTTGGCCAATGTTTTTCCAATGTTTTTGTGATTTTGAGGAAGGTATTTTTTTCTGTAATTCAATGCCTGTTTATAGGCAGCAATTGCTTGATTGTATTCATTCAGATAATAGTGTGCAACACCTAATTTGTGATAGCCATTGCCTTTCAATTTGACTAAAATAGAATCATTGGAATGATCTAAACTGGCTTGGAGAACATCGATTGATTTTTCAAACTGACCATTACCTTGAAGATTTATAGCAATCCTGATTTTATCTGCCAGATAAGCAGAATCCATTCCCATATCATAGAAAGACTTTGATCTATTTAGTAATAATTGATTTGCTGAGTCAATTTCACCATTCTCTTCAAATGTAAGAATGGTGCTCTCCAAGGGGCCTTTTTGTTTTATCTGACAATGGGAAAATTGGATGAAAGGGCTTGAAAAAAACAAGCACAAAAAGAATAAGAGAATAATGTTGTTCTTGGTACTAAATTTCAGAAGCGTCAATTTACTTTACAAATGTAATGATATTTATTGATGCTTTCTACCTGTCGATTTATTCAACTTTAATGATGAATTTTTTGACTTTTTTATTCGAGCCTTTTAAAATAATTTCATGTACTTCATCATTGAAATCATCAGGCAAGGCAAATACTGATCTGCCTTTTTTCAACAAAGTATTGACTGCTTTTGAATCTAAAACTTGGCCAGTTGAATCTCTGAATTCTATCTTTCTTAAATAAAAGCTATCTTTTGATTCCAATAGCAATGCATTCTTGAAGTTCGAATTATCCATGATTTTTACAGGATCACCTTCAACATTCATAGGAGCCATGATATACCCATTACAGTCTTCAATAATGGCTAAAAATTCAGCACCTAGATTAACTTCAAATCCAGAATTCAATTCTATAAAATTACCTGCTTTGTATGCGACATCTAACGGAGCATTCACATCAATTGATGAATAAATCCTTGTTTGAGTAAGTATGGTTGTATCTATACTGTGATTATTCACAACATACACATCCATAGAGTTACACTTTGCAAGAGCAGTTGAATATGCACAATTTAAAGACGCAGTGTGGTTATGTATTCCACTCGTTCCTACTCTCGTGGTTAGTGTTGAAAATACATCAACCGAACTTAAAATGCAATCTTTAACTTCTGCAGCACTCAACATTGGGTACTTTGCTCTTATCTCAGCTGCCGTTCTTGTAACCAATGGAGCTGCAATAGATGTGCCTGAAAGAATTTCCGTTCCTCCACCTACCATTGCTGTCTCTACCAAACCCAAAGCTGCCAAATCCACCGTTGCAGTTCCATAATTGGAATATAAACTTAATGTAGGATCATCTGACGTTGTAAGTCTCTCATACGCCGCAACCGTGATTGAATTGCTTTGATTGTAACCTGATGGCCATTTATCATAACCGTCAGTACTTCTTCCTTTGTTGCCGGCAGAATTGATAATCAAAACATCTTTTGTACCCGCATAATCTAGAACATCCTTCAAGATTTCTGGCAAACCATCATGAACAATCAAACCCCAACTCAGATTTATGACATCTGCCCCATTGTCTATTGCATAGTAAATTGAACAAACTGCATCAAAAAGTGTCGATCTGTCATTTTCAAAAAATTTCAAATTCATCAAATTCAATTGGGAATCATTGGGGTACTTACTGGCTATCACACCGTTCACACCTGTTCCGTGACCATCAATATCATCAGGAATACCATCATCATTGAAAAAGTCATACCCAATCTGATCATTTAATTTGCAATTATCTCCATCATTAGACTCAGGATTGTTCCAAATTGCATTCGTAACGTATGGATGGGTATCTTCTACTCCAGTATCAACAACCGCAACATCTACGCTAAGGTCCGCAGTTGAACCTGAGTATGGTGCACTAGGTAAAGCATCATATATTCCTGATTGTCCACAATCATAAGGTTCATATACAACGTAGGTGTATAAATCATACCATCCTTGATCAGGATTCCAGATATAATCTATTTCTAGTACCTCATTGTAGCAAATGTGAGGCTCTATAAGGAAATTATAATCCGTTGTATCCACTTTTGCCTTATCTCTAGTTGTCCCTATTCTTTCTTCCGTTTCTATAGGATTGGTTTCTCCCCACAATTGGAGTGTTCTGTTTGAACAGGAACATTCACCTAATAAATTACCACCCTCTGCTATAATACTATTTGTAGTTGCATCAATTTCTGCTTGTGTAGCATCGATTTCGAATTGTACTACAAATTCATTGGCCACGTAATTTTCATCAAATTCGAATCCTGTGCAAATGGTCCAATCGTCAGGATTTGTGGGCAATTCTCTTACCGCCAATTCAAATTGGCCGAAGGGAATTGGGTCAAATCCTGATGGAACCCAGTTGTACATCCTAAAGAAGACTTCTGAACCTGGTGTCAAACCAGATACCGACGCTTGTCTTGGCTCTTTGAAAAGTGAATCGCATTGAATATAATTTAGCGCCCCACAGGTCCCATCATAAATTTCGACAATTGGGCTTGTTGAATATGCCATTTCATTAAAATGCAACATCAGAGCACCTGTTGAAGGCGCCGTCGTTTTGAACCAAAGATCTCCATCTCCCGGACCTGGAGGACAAGCTCCCCATGGATCAGAACTTTGTCCTGCATGCGCTTTACTTACCGTCGACCAGGAATAAATACATTCATCTTGATTCATTGTGAGGCTAAAAGCTTGTTCACATTCATCAAAATTGAAACACGCAAACTCAGATGTATTGTTTGATGCATCACGAGCAGTAGCTATTACTCCTGTAAGATGTGGCATCATACCTTCAAAACTCGTCGACCAATTGCCAGCACCATCGGTAGTGGTAGAACCAAAATAGTATTGACCTTCGCACCCTTTGTAACAAAAATCATCTGTAAAAAATATTTCAATAACATCATTTGGATTGGCAGTACCGCTTATTGAAGTTCTACTCAGATGTGTGATCACCGGTGGTGGATATGTGTTGTTTCCAATATTGTTGATTCCCCCATTAAAATTACAAAACATGGAGTTTTGAGAAATCAGATTTTGGATACAACCCGTGCAATTGGTTTGGATACCCCATTGATTGTTGTATGCAATATCATTGAATCTGATTGTGTTATTGCTTCCATCAACGGTCACTCCATTTCCACCATTGTCAATATTGTTGAGCCCATTTTCATGTATCCCAATGTGGTTGTTTTCTACAAAATTATCATGTTGAACTCTGATACCATCACCACCATTCGGTCCTACGTTATTATTTATAATCGAATAAGAATCATACACATATATCCCAGTTAGCAAATTGCTCTCCTGAGCTAGGGTTTCGCTTACGCCAATATTGTTTCCATCTATTACGACACCAAATGCATTTGTTCCACCTTGAATTCCAAAACCATTGTTTGTAATAATGTTAGGTCTGGCTGAATCTCCTATGAACACATCAAATACCCCGTTGGAACTACCTGTCCAATCCAAAGCAATGCCAGCATTATTAAATCCGGAAATTTTAAGACCATATATTTCAATGAATCCACCTTCAATGGTGATTCCATTTGGAAGACCCAGTCCCTGTCCATCGATGACGATTGATCCAGGATAGAAACCTGGTTGTGTGGAAGCATCGATGACGGTGTCGTATCCCCACAAAATTGGCAACATGCCAGAGACAGGTTGAATGATGGCAGGTAAACTGGTAGATAAATCGAAATGAACATTGCTTGGTACACCATCAATATCCGCCAAAAACATTGCTTCTCTCAAGCTGCAATGCAACCCGTCACAAATACCATCATCATTATCATCAATGGTATTTACTACATAGGTAATTTGGGCTGATAGACTTTGACAAGAAAAAATTAGTGCAACGAATAAAAAACAAAGGAAATGTGATTTTCGCAAGGAAGTTTGTATCTGCATGAGTCTCATTCTTTCAACATTAAGGAAAGTATGGAGGATGTGCCATACTTTTTCAACAATTATGAAATTCTACATTGATACAGAAAGATACAAGACTCTATCTGATTTGGTATCCCTGAAAACCCTGATATTTTGATTTTATGAGTTTAAAACCTCGTTGGTGGAAAGTCTTCTAATTCTGTATTTTGAAACTTCTTACTTGTTTCCCTTTGTTTACAAATTTTACTTTGTTTATATCTTTGATTTCAACGGCGTTCTTTAAAGCCATCAGATGTTTGCCTGGCGATAAAGATTCCTGGAATGGTATGGTTTCGATCAAGTCTCCGTCCGAATTGTAAAATTCAATGGACTCGACATCAATACCATCTTCAGCGTTGAAGAACATTGCATTTTCGAAGCTTGTGATTTCTCCTAATAATTCTGCAGGATTGTCTTCAGGTGCGAAAGGAGGCATGATGGTGCCTTGACAATTTTCAATGACTGCAAGAAACTCAGCCCCTTCAAATACATCGAAACCGTTATTTAACTCTATGAATTGACCTGCTTTGTAAATGACTTCTAAAGGTAAATCCACATCAACATTTGAAAAGATGCGAGTTTGAGCTAACACCAAGGTATCTATCCTATGATCATTGACTAAATATACATCAGAACTATTGCATTTAGAAAGTGCTGTTGAATAAGCACAGCTCAATGAAGCAAAATGATCATGGATGCCGCTTGTTGAGACTGTATCTACAAACTCGGTATAAAAATTAACGGAGTTAAGAATACAGGACTTGACTTCAGCCGAACTAAGCATTGGATATCTTGCCCTGATTTCAGCAGCTGTTCT
>JAHDDD010000067.1:12365-14649 GCA_020629535.1 Saprospiraceae bacterium | reverse complement strand
TGTCTGAGCATCATGAAGAAGAATAAGCAATTGACCATTTGGAAGAAGTTGAACGCAGCCAGGAAAAGTGCAAACGGATTTGCCGAGAGAAGGTAGTTCTTTGCCTAAAGGCTGACTATCCAAATTCAAAGCACGTCTTGTTGAGCTGGATAAGATTTTGCCGCTATATTTGAAAAGTTGTTCCTTGGTTTCTTGATTCAATAGGTGCCAATCAGGTCCTCTTTGAATACGTATGGATGTCCATGGGTTAGATGATTTTGTACCTTTTCTATTTATGAAACTGTCTATGTCCTTTAAGATATGTAGTTCATCTTCCGGTCCAAGCCGTCGTTGCGGAATTTTAGTTTCATCGAATTTACATGTAAATCCAATGTATGATCTCAGTTCATCTTTGCCATAAGATCCATGAAGAATTTGTCCAGCTTTGACTTTGATGTTTTCGTACATGGAGATAGGTCGCTGATCAATCTTCCAGTCCATGTCAGCACCGACAATGCAGATGGTAGTGTCTCTTTCGAAGTAGAGGGTCGGTGCGTTGAGTGTGCACTCTAGGCTGTATGCGTTTTGATGCAGATCTAGAATTCTAAGCAAATTTGAATGTAGCTCGGGACACATTGGGCCACCATAAGGGTAGCCATAAAACATATTCCCAGATTTTTTAGTGCTTACCATTTGCGAGTGAACACCAGCTTTGATGATATGGATGTTTTTACCATTATCCATTTTCGAGCAATTTGTTTAAAGCCGGCAAGGTGACCTGCTTGAATTTTACGATGTCGCCAATGTTGAAAAACTTCTTTTTTGACTTATGTCTAATGATCCAGTCGGTGCTTCCTAACACATACCATCCTCCGGGAGTCGAAGATCCGTACACTCCTAGGTATTGTCCTCCCATGGCAAGACTTCCAGCTCTTATATGATCAACAGGCTTTTCCTTTCGGGGAATGTGTAAATCTGATGTAAGGCCATCTAAATAAAAAAAGCCGGGTACAAAACCATACATACCTATCGTGAATTCGGTATTGCAAATTTGGTCAATGATTTCGTCCTTTGACTTTCCAGTAGATTGCAATACCAATTTCCAATCGGGATGATCGTGAAAACAGACTGAGATTTCAATGATTTTATTTTTTGATTTCTTCCCAATTTTGACTTTTGAAATTAGGTCTTCGAGTTCTTCCCAAGTTTTTTTAGAATAGATCAATATTTCAGATTGGCACGCAACTACCTCATCAATTTCTTCTAAGCCATTCAATGCTTCGCCGGTTCTTGGGAAAGAAATGCTGGGTTCATCGATCGATTGTAAAAGTAACTTTCCATCACCCAAATGATGCAGCCAAAGCTCAGTGTCAAATAACTCAACCTTTTTCATATTTCTAAGAATTGAATAGATTGTAAAATCTCCATCGCTTTAGGTGAATCACTATGAACACAAATTGTAAGATCTTCAGGATTTATAAATGGATTTTGTAAACCAAAAGCTTTCAACCGTTCTTTTGTATTTTCTGCCGCTTGTTTGGCATGTTCAATGATGGCATTTCTCTGAGACCTTGGAATGAGCTCGCCGCGGTCATCATATCTTCGGTCCGCGAATATTTCAAAAAGTACTGCACAGTTGTTTTCTACACAGCTTTGGTGGAGAGCTCCTTTGTTTTTTACTATATATACTAACTTCTTGTCCAGTCCAAAAGATTGAACTGTTTGAATGTATGCGTCTGCAAATGTTTTGTCATTGTTTAATGTATGATACAGCGCTCCATGAGCTTTGATGTGATCGATGTTGAGTTTTAATTTATCTGCTATGTTTATTGCACTTTCTAATTGTTGTGCGATGTCGGATTGCAATTGCCCAATAGAAATATTCATATCTTTTCTGCCAAAATTTTCTGTGTCTGCATACGATGGATGTAATCCTATTTTTACGTTATGTTCATTGGCAATCATCATGGTTTCTTTTATTGTAGTTACATTGCCTGCATGGCCGCCACAAGCTATGTTGCATCGTGTCAAAAAAGGCATGAGCGATTTTTCCAGATGAAGGCTTGGGTCAATTTCTCCTAAATCACAGTTTATATCCAATTTCATTTTAGAAAAAGACATTGTACAAAATTCTCAAAGACAAAATGATTGTGATCAGCAATACGAAAAAGGAAATGACATTTCGCCACCTTGAATTTGTAAACTCGCCAACGATGGAAGTTTGGTTCATGCAATATAAAAGGAAGCCAGCAATTATTGGCAGTAAGAATCCATTTGTTATTTGAGCAAATTGAATTATCAGAAC
>JAHDDD010000067.1:0-12265 GCA_020629535.1 Saprospiraceae bacterium | reverse complement strand
CAGAAATGATTCCACCCAATGAAATGGCAACAATGTTCTCTTTTCTCAATTGTGATAATTGAACTGGAGAACTATATTTTTCGCTCACCGTCGAGGCATGTAAAAACAAGTTATAAGGCACCACAGTAGTACCAATCAAACCAATAACCAATAATATATTATCAGAAAGGAGTTTACTGCTAGGGAGCAAGCCTTTAATCAAATCTGCAATGCTTGACAATGTAAAAATTGCTGTCATTAAAAATGATAAGCTCATCAATAAGACCAACCCGACGAGAACCTTTTCAAGCCATTTGTACTTTCCAAACCAAATCAGTAATCCAGCAAATAAGGCGATAAAAACAGGCGAAAAAGGATTGTGTCCCACCATGAGTTCAAGACCAATTTCTGCGCCTAATATATTTCCAGCCTCATAGGCTGCATTTCCCATCATGATAGCTCCAATCGCAAAAGCGATCATTAACAGCGACATAAATTTTGGGATTGATTTGTGACGCATCGCTTCACCCAATCCTTTTTGGGTGATCAAGCCCAATCTTGCTGCCATCTCTTGAAATATAATAGCAGTAAAAACTGAAAACAACAACACCCACAATAACCCATATCCTGCATCTTTGCCAGCAAGAGTACAAACGGTAATGGTACCAGGCCCTATAAAAGCAGCCGTCACCAAGGTACTTGGACCGAAATATTTTGAAATTTTAATCATTGAAAAGTTCTGAACGGGACTTGTATGCGAAGAGTGCAAACGAACCTAACCAATGCTCTCCGCTATAGTCTCCATCTTTGATTTTTTTGATCGAATGATTCAGATGTTGATCAGCTATGGTTACCAATTTTTTACTTCCCTTGATATTTTTAGCTGTACCATATAAGCACCATGCCCTTGAAAAATTCAACCCATCCAAATGAACCAATTTGCCATCTGATCTGTCTTTGACCTCAGCTGGAACAAGATTGCTTTCATTGATATTTGCACGGATAAACTTCTTGTACCAATTTTCAAATTCATCTTCATTCAGAACGCGTCTCATGATGTCCATCTCTTCGAGACAAGGAGATAAAAAATCATAACCACTGGGTTCCCACGAAAGTGGACAATTTTCATCTTCCATATAAAAGTCTCTTGCCCTTTTTTCTATCATTGATTGTAGTGCAGTATTATTTGTTGCTTTCGCATAATCCCAAGCGAATGTGAGTCCAAAAGCAGTGTTGCTATGTTCACCTACACGGATTGCATAAACAAGTTTTGGGAGATATTCGATGTATTTGTCATTGATCAGGTCGCACAATGGCTTCAATGCTTTGTACCATTTTTGGGCATCGGTGTCGTTCCAAGTATATAGTTCTTCGGCCAATTTTAGCAGCCACGCCCAACCGTAAGTTCTCTCAAAATTTTGGGTGTATTTGTTCATGCTGAAGTATTCAATTTCTTTTTGAATATTTTCAACAGTGAGATTTTTGTTGAGCAATGTCCTTGCTTCTTCCTCTCTTGGTAGGCCTTTGAAATTTTTCAACAGGTAGACGACCGACCAATGTCCATGTACCGAGGAATGCCAATCAAAGCAGCCATAAAACGCCGGGTGATGAATTTGTGGTAAATCCAAATCTTCAGCTTTGCTTATCGTATGCCCCGCTTTATATGGAAATGGATTTCCAATGCACTTTAAAGGAAGATCGAGCAGTCTTTCAGCTTCCGTTCTGTCGAGCAAAATGTTCGATTTCAAAATATCTTTATCCATTTCCAATTCTTTGGAATTATCAATGTTTGCACAAGATGTCGCCAGAATGAGGAAGCAAAATGAGAAAACTTGTTTCATAAACTCAATATTACCAATTGTTAAACTTTTTATAGCCTCAATCCATTACATTATCGAAAAATTTTCACAGCTGAAACGATTTTCCGTAATTATGCATTTAGATTGTAAAATAGAATATTATGTCTGACGATAATAATCGTACTGAAAACGCAAACTCAATAATAAAGAACCATATGGTCTGGTCCATGGGCGCTGGATTGATACCAGTCCCAATCGCTGATTTCTTTGCTGTTAGTGCTATTCAGTTGGATATGATCCGACAACTTTGCAAATTGTATGATGTTGATTTTAAGGAGACAGAAGGGAAAGCAGTCATTACAACTTTAACAGGCTCTGGATTGGCAAGATTGGGCGCAAGGGCTATTAAATTTATTCCGGGTGTTGGTACTGTTTTAGGTGGCGTAACCTTGGCTGTCTTGTCTGGCGGTGCGACGTATGCGTTGGGTGAAGTTTTCAAAAAGCATTTTGAAACAGGAGGTACTTTTTTAGACTTTGATCCAACTCGACTCAAGGCCTTTTATGATGAGAAATTCGAAAAAGGCAAAGAGATGGCGAAGGAGATGAAAGAAAAGCAGAGCAAAGTGCAGAAGATGCAAGAAGAGGCTGAAATCATTGAAAATGTTGAGAGAAAAGGAACCTCTTTTATCAAAGAATTAAAACAATTGGGTGAACTCAAAAATGATGGTGTGATTACAGATGAAGAATTCGAAATATTGAAAAAGAAAATTTTGGGCTCATGAGTAAAGTTTCTAAAGAAACCATGTTGAAACTTGAGGAGCTATCAATGCTCAAATTGAGTGACAACGAAAGAGAAATCATTTCATCTGATCTGGAAAAAATCATCCAGATGTTTGACAAACTCAATGAACTTGACACAGAAGGGGTTGAGCCATTGATTCATGTCAATCCAGAACCACAAGTCCTTGGACCGGATACGGTGAAAGAACATTTAGATACAAAAACGGCGTTGGCCAATTCGGCAAATACAAAAGGAGACTTTTTTGTAGTTCCCAAAATCATCAAACAGTAGTGGAAGCAATCATCAAGACAGAAGATCTCAAGAAAGTCTACATCATGGGCGATACCAAGGTGTATGCCTTGAATGGCGTTTCTGTTGACATTCAGAAAAATGAATATGTTGCCTTAATGGGGCCTTCAGGAAGTGGCAAGTCGACCTTGATGAATTTACTGGGTTGTCTCGATACACCAACCATGGGTAATTACATTCTGAATGGTACCAATGTCAGTACCTTAGATGATTCAGAATTGGCTTCCATCAGAAATAAAGAAATTGGTTTTGTATTTCAGACCTTTAACCTCATGCCTAGAACAACCGCATTGGAAAATGTCGCACTGCCATTGATTTATGCAGGAATTAAAAAGAGCGTGCGTGAAGAAAGGGCAGAGGAAGTGTTGACTCTTGTTGGACTCCAAGACAGGATGGATCACAAACCCAACGAACTTTCAGGAGGCCAAAGACAAAGAGTCGCCATCGCACGAGCCTTGGTTAACAATCCATCGATTATATTGGCAGATGAGCCTACGGGAAATCTTGATACCAAAACAAGCATTGAAATCATGCAGATTTTCGAGAAAATTCACAATGCTGGAAACACAGTTATTCTTGTCACGCACGAACCAGACATTTCTGAACATGCCCACAGGATCATCAGGTTGAGAGATGGGGTTGTAGAAACCGATGTGCTCAATGAGAATATCAAGAGCTTTGATTTGGTGTAATCATTTCTATCACCATTAATTTCATTTCAATTTCATCGTCACAATTGAGGTTTTAATGTTTGCTTGCAGGTGAGCAAATACTTCACTATTACTACCTCGTAAATCTCTCTCGCTTTATGTTACCTTTGCAAACCAATCTACTGTTATGAAAATTTACACCAAGACCGGAGATAAAGGTACTACCTCTCTGTTGGGAGGCACAAGAGTCTCAAAAGATGATTTGAGAATTGAGGCCTACGGCACGCTCGACGAATTAAATTCACATATTGGTTTATTGATTGCTTATCTGAATGAAGACGAGATCATAGGTAAATTATCAACCATTCAATCTTTGCTTTTCAATCTTGGATCCCACCTCGCTGCAGAGTCAGACGATCACCCTTCTTTACCAGAATTGACAGAAGCATATGTAACAGACCTAGAGGTTGCCATTGACCATTATGAAACCGAATTGGAGCCAATGAAAAGTTTCATTTTGCCAGGAGGCAGTGTCGCAGTTGCACAAGCTCATGTTTGCCGCACAGTGGCAAGAAGAGCTGAGCGAAGAATCATTGGAGCCGGAATAGAGCACAAAAACATTGATCTCATCGTAAAAATCATGAATAGATTGTCAGATTTTCTATTCGTTTTAAGCCGTTTAATAGCAAAAAGGGCTGGAATTGATGATGTACCATGGGTGCCATCAAAAAGCTAGTTTTCATATTGTGAAAATTCAATACATTTGGGTATGACTTTAGAAACAGCCAAGTCATCTGATTGGAGAAGTTATGTTCGAATCTTTTTAATTCTCCTTTCCATTTTTACCATTAGTCTCCTTTTGCCTGGCGATAGAAATCGAGTAGGAAAAGTTGCCGTGGGAGATACGTGGAATCATGAAGATGTCATTGCCAAGAAGGATACCAAGATAAAGGTTGATCCCAATCCTGAAAAATACAAATCAGAGAATCGTGATAAATTTAATCTGTTAATCAGATCGGAACAGGTTGATCCAAGCGATATTTTAAATAAACTCCTTGATCAAAATACGCAATTCTCACAAAGGGAGTCTGATGTTGCGACCATCCTAACCAAATTGTATTCAAATAAAATCATCAATACCAATCAAACCAATGCTGAATATTACAAATTGGATCAAGGAGCGCTGCAGAAGATTTCAGGTTCAGAGTTTATAACGGAAGACAAAGCTTATGTTTCTTTTAAAGAACAGTTGCAAAACATAGGTATTGACATTTCTGGCCAAAACAATCCTGTAAAGCCCAATTGGGTTCTTGACCCTCAATACCAAAAAGAAAAGCTGGAGTCAATGGCTTCCTCTCAAAGTAGTGGAGAACGAACAATAAAAAAGGGAGAGATATTACTAAACAAGAATGAAGTAATTACTGCTGCTAAAAAAGAAACGGTCGATCAATATTTGGCATCTGAAGTTTCTCTTCGTTTACTACCGGGTATTGGCTTATTTCAATATTTGGGATATTTGGTCCTTACGGGATTAATCATTGCGGTGTTGATTTTGTATTTGCGTTTTAATTTCCCAAAACTTTTCAACAGTATATCTGGGACAGCGTTTGTACTTTTCTGGCCCGTACTTTTTGGTTTCGTCATCTGGGTAGTAAAGAGCACTGGTACATTGAGTCCTTATATGATTCCGTTTTGTATCGTGCCGATTGTGGTAAAGAATTTTTTCAGTGACGAGTTGGCTTTGTTTGTTCACATCGTCGTAGTATTGATTGCGAGTTACCTGACAGGACTAGGATATGAGTTTACCTTTATACAGATATTAGCGGGTATTGTTACGGTCCTGATATTTTCAGAAACAAGAAAATGGGATCGGTTCTTTATCTCAGTAGGAATAGTACTAGCAACCTATGCTATTGGTTTTTTAGGAATCAATTTAATACAAGCTGAACAGGAAGTAGTTTCTGATTTACCAATCTTTGCTTGGTTATTGGTCAATGGTTTGCTTTTGCTCTTGGCTTATCCATTTATTCCGCTTATAGAAAAGTTGTTTGGTTTTACATCAAGCATCACCTTGGTAGAGTTAGCGGATATGAACAACCCGTTACTCAAGGAAATGGCAACAAAAGCGCCAGGTACTTTACAGCATTCTCTACAGGTGGGTAACTTGGCAGAGGCCGCAACAGATGCCATAGGAGCCAACTCATTGCTCGTTCGGACAGCGGCTTTGTATCATGATATTGGAAAGATCAAGCAGTCTAAATATTTCATTGAGAACAACAGTGGAAACAATTTGCATGCTGAATTGAATGATAATTTTGAAAGTGCGAGAATCATCATTGGCCATGTGACCGAAGGAATCAAAATGGCTAAATCGGCAAAGCTGCCGAAAGAAATCATTGATTTTATAGAAACACATCATGGTGATACTAGGGTAGAGTACTTTTTCAGAAATCAAAAAAATCAAGATCCAGATAGGGAGTTTGATGAAAGCATATTCAGATACCCAGGGCCAAAACCAAAGACAAAGGAACAGGCCATTTTAATGTTGGCGGATTCTATTGAAGCCGCTTGCAAGAGCTTAAAAAATCCAGACCAAGACGAACTTGACAATTTTGTGGATAAAATCGTGGACCATAAAATTGAATTAGATCAATTCTCAGATTGTAATCTTTCATTTAAGGAATTGAAGAAGGTTGTGGAGGTCATTAAAAGAATGCTGCACAGTGTTTATCACGTGAGGGTTCAGTATCCCGAAGACAAACAAGCCTCATCATAATGAGATACGACTATGTCGTTTGAAAAGAACTTATTTTCATAAAAAGTGTAATTTTGTCAAAATTTCTGAGCTATGGAAAACAAGAATACAAAGTGGGCATTGGCAATAGGATTGATTATCGTTGGAGTGATTTCCAGATTCCTTCCTCATCCGCCTAATTTCACTGCCATCGCTGCAGTCTCTTTGTTTGCAGGTGCTGTTTTGGCCTCAAAATGGCTTGCTTTTATCTTGCCATTAGGAGTCATGTATCTCAGTGATTTTGTGATCAACAATACAGTGAGTAGACCATTTTTTCCAGATCGTGAAGGAATGATTTTCTGGGCCGATTATATGGTATGGGTCTACCTTGGAATTGCTGCAACAGTTTTAATCGGTATGTTCTTTTTGAAAAAAAGAAGTCCACTTAAACTAATAGGTGCAGGCATAGGTTCAGGTCTTATCTTCTGGTTGCTGTCTAACTTTGGAATTTTGATTCAGCCTGGCGGTTATCCTGAAACGATGAGTGGAGCAATGGCCTGTTATTCTGCAGCTGTCCCATTCTTGCGCAATGCCCTTATGGGGGATATCATATTTGTCCTTTTGATCTTTGGAATTTGGGATTATGTTACCAAATCAAGCACATCTGAGGTTCAATTTTCAACCGTCCATTGAATTAATTGGTAAATTGGACTGATCGGACAATTGTCTTTTGCATTTGTTTATTTTCATGCCTAAAGTTTAACCTACATTGTTAATTTTGGGGTTCACTTCAGAAACCTGAGAGATGTTTATAAGTAGTGGATCTTTATGGAACTTCGGTATGAACGCTAACCGACCGATCAAATTGGTTGGGCTTATCTTGCTCATGTTTGTCTGTATTATTGTGGGATATATGATTGGGCAAATTCCATTTACAATGGTCTTGCTCAAGTCATTCTCTCAAAATCCTGAATTAGGAACAGATGCTCTCAAGGAATTTTCGGAAAATCCAGATTTTGCAGCTTTCGGTATAGAGCCAAATGTAGGTTTCTTTACCATGTTGTTGCCTTTTGTTGCTGCTTTTATGGTGATCATCTTTCTCTTTCCCTTACTACACAAAAGGCCTTTTAAGTCGCTAATCACATCTAAACGAAAAATAGACTGGAGAAGAGTATTTTTTGCTTTTTTTCTATGGCTTCTTTTAGGCTTGTGTATTGAAGGATACTTTTTTCTGACACATCAGGATTTGTATTCGTTCCAATTCAATGTGAAGAAATTCCTTCCTTTATTGGCCATGTCGCTTTTGTTACTTCCCATTCAAACGAGTGTCGAAGAATTGGTATTTAGGGGTTACCTTATGCAAGGATTTGCACATTTGGCCAATTCTAAAATATTCGCTCTGCTTTTGACTTCGATTATTTTTGGATTGATTCACAGTGCAAATCCAGAAATTGAAAAATTTGGATTCTGGAATATGCAGATTTACTACGTGCTTGCAGGACTTTTATTGGGCATCATGACCATCATGGATGATCGTCTTGAGTTGGCGTTGGGTGTTCACGCGGCTACAAATATTGTTGGAGCCTTGTTTGTAGGTTATGAAGGTGCAGCGATTCAGACTGAGTCGCTTTTCAAAAGTTCATATGTTGATACAACTTTGATGACAGTAGGACTCGTTGTCATAGGAGCAATATTTCTTTTGATCTGTTCCAGAAAGTATAATTGGGGATCATTTAATCAACTCATACGACCAATGGGTGACCATGATTCATTAAAAACAGATCGAGCCTAATGAAAAAAAATGTATTACTTCTACTTCTCCTAATCGGCTTGACACTGGCTGCATATTTGGGATATCAGCAAGCTCAAAAAAAGGAAAATTACAACATTGATCTTTCCGATAGAGACTTTACTGTTGAAAGTGCAGACCAGATTTATAAAATAAAAATTTCCAAAAGAACAAAGCCACCAATTACGCTTTCGCGAAATGGAGATCATTGGCTGGTAGGTGAAGGACGTCGAGTGAACCCCAACACTATGGTCAATATCCTTTCTGTACTTGAGAATATTTCTATAAAATACATTCCACCCAAACAAGCCACCAAAAATATAATCAATGAAGTCAATCGCCTTGGTATTCAGATTGATTTGTATGACATCAACGACAATCATTTTAAGAGTTTCTTCATCGGAGGCAATACACCTGATGAGCGAGGTACTTATTTTTTAATGCAAGGAAAAACACAACCTTATGTCATGCAGAGACCATTGGTTGAAGGCACACTCAGAAATATTTTCCTATTCGATGAAGAAGATATTTATGATCAGGTTTTTGCGCGATTTGACATCAATAATATCAAGAAAATTGAGGTGGACTATCCAAGAGACAAACCTCAATCATTTATATTGGAACAGAAGGCATTGGGCTTTGAAGTTGTGCCTAAATACAAAACGACCAAGGCCATTTTAAAAGATGTTAATTCGAATCTTGGAGATGCGTATTTGAGGGAATTTAAAGAACTCGTTTGTGAAGCCAACGAAAATGACAACCGCCTTCAGCAAAGAATTAGAGGGGCCATTCCCTTTGCAAGTTATACGATTACCACCAATGATGGAAAGTCAAAGGCCTTCCATTTTACTCCGGTCAATGAATATTATAGTGAAGATCTTGCTTTGAATGACTTGGAAGTTGTAAATTTAATTAAGATTGAACGTTTCTTTTGTCATACCAGTGATGACGATATTTTTGTAGTACAAAAACAGCTGATCAAAAATTTATTCAGACCATACAGCTACTTTTTCGAACAATGAAAATTAAGACTGCATTATTTCTTGGCGTAGTAACACTTTTTTTCATTCAGGCTACCAGCCCTGAATGGGGTTTTTTTGGCCATAGGAAAATCAATAGAATGGCCGTTTTTACATTGCCTCAAGAAATGCTTCCTTTCTATAAGTTTCACATTGAGTACATCACGCAACATGCTGTCGATCCTGACAAAAGACGATATGCAACAAAGCACGAATTCACCAGGCATTATATTGATATTGACCATTGGAGTGTGTATCCTTTTGAAGATGTTCCAAGGCAATATTCTCACGCATTTATGAAATACAACAATTTCTTTTCTATCAATGCTTCTGATACACTTGAATTTAAGTTGAAGCAGTATGATGAAATTTCATTTCCTGAAACAGCAGAAGGTAGGACCTTGAATAACGTTTTCTATGAGCACATCTACCCAAACCGTTACGAAGATGAAATAAGTTGTGAATGCGATCCTTTGAGAGAATTTATTGAATTACCCGCCGATTGTGAGAAAATAATCATAGAAGACAAGTTAGCGGAGTATGGTTCAATTCCTTATTTCTTTCCGGAACATTACAACAAACTCGTCAGAGCATTTGAAAGAAAAGATGGTAAGCGAATCATACAATTGTCTGCCGAAATAGGTCACTATATAGGAGATGCACATGTGCCACTCCACACAACAGAAAATTATAACGGTCAATTAACAAACCAGGTAGGTATTCATGGATTTTGGGAAAGTCGATTGCCAGAATTGTTTGCAGATGATGACTATGATTTCTTTGTTGGAAAAGCAGATTATATTAAAAGTGTACCCAAATGGATTTGGGATGTCATACTCGACAGTCATGCCTTACTTGATGGGGTCTTAATGAATGAAAAAGAACTTCAAGAGACATTCCCTTCAGATCAACAATATTGTTTCGAAGAAAGATTAGAACTCACCATTCGTACGCAATGCGAAGGATATTCAAAAGCATACCACGATAGACTCGATGGAATGGTAGAGAAAAGAATGCAAGAATCTATCTTAGGCATCGGATCAATTTGGTTATCGGCCTGGATTGATGCCGGTCAACCAGACCTTACAACTTTGATTGATGTAGAGTGGACAAAGGCAGATGAAGAAGAAGAAAAGGCCTTGGAAAGTAGTTTCAGAAATGAAAAGATAAAAGGTAGGGATCATGGCAACTAATCCATCTGAAGTAACTTCACAACAACACAGTTTTCTTCAAATTGCGCTGAGAGGTATGGCCATGGGTATAGCGGAAATCATACCTGGTGTATCTGGTGGAACCATTGCCTTTATCACAGGAATTTATGAGCGATTATTAAATGCCATCAGCAGTGGATTGCCAGCCTTGAAAAACTTCCGAAAGACCGGAGTAAAAGTTTTTTGGCAATCGATTGATGGAAATTTTCTGCTTTCATTGGTGGTAGGAATGTTTGTTGGAATTGGAGTAGGCGCGTTTGTCATCACCTATCTTCTTGAAAATCATGCTGAAGCTTTGTGGGCATTTTTCTTTGGGCTTATACTGGCATCCGTCATTTATGTGATAAGGTCTATTGAAAAATTCAATACCATCACATGGATCAGTTTTGCTATTGGTGCGATTGTGGCTTATGCATTGACAGCAATGTACCCAATGATTGGCTCCACCAATTTGTTTTATATCTTTTGTGCAGGAATGATTGCTATTTGTGCACTAATCTTACCAGGGGTTAGTGGTAGTTTTATGTTGCTCATCATGGGTATGTATACCATCATCTTGGGTTCCTTCAAAAACTTATTGTCCAATCCAAATGGCCAGGACTTTTTGAGGCTCGTTGTTTTTGGATTGGGTTGTTTGATTGGCTTGTTAGGATTTTCTCGACTTGTTTCCCGTTTGTTCAAAAAATTTCCTTCTAAGACCTTGGCGGTACTTGCAGGATTCATGATAGGATCAATTCACAAAATCTGGCCATGGAGAAATCCAAGTTTGTTCTACGACAAAGAGCACGGCTCCATGTTGAAAGCCGAACAAGTGGGAGATTTAAATGAAGCCTTGCAGAGTGATGGTTTAAAAGTAGTTTTGGAAACCAATGTGCTTCCCGAAAATTATTTTTCTGATCCGAATTTAATTTTGGTAATAGGAAGTGGCATTTTCGGTTTTCTACTCGTTTTTATTCTGACTCGTTCCAGTAAATAAGCCATCAATAAATCACCAACTTTTCCATCATTTTCTTACGTCCCATACTTAATTTCAGAAAGTACATGCCCGACTGAAGTTGTCCGACATCTATAGCCTTTCCACGGTATGATCGTATATGATTAACTTTCAGGCCTTTTGTATTGTAAATTTCAATTTCGTCGATGACCTCTATTCCTTTTATCCAAAATTTATTGTTTGTTGGATTTGGGAAAACTACGACAATATCCTCAGGTCGTTGTTCTTCTGTATTTGATAAGCAAGAGGTTTGAATTATGTCCAGTCTCTCCCATGAATCAGGAGCACCATTGCACCATTCTCTCACTTCAACTTCATAAATGGTGCACATATCTAGGTCGCTAAGTTCAATGTAATTGTTTTCTAACCAAATAGGTTCAGACCATTGAGAAGCAGCAAAGATTTTGTAACGAAATTGGGAACCTTCAGGCGCATTTACCCAAACATCCAAGAAATCAGATCCAATGTTTTCTACTACTGAATCAAAAATATGAGGACAATTATCAACACGATTAATAATTTCAACACAATGATCTTCATATTCGCCGAATTCAATGTTTTCGTTTCCACAAACATCTGGAGCAATATCGTAGGTCATGGCCACTCTCATACGAGTATGACCTATTCTTGTTTCATTGGGTAGAAAAAAGAAACCACTTGATACAGAGTCTATAAATCCGCCTGAGTCAAAAATTTGCTCTTCAAAATCGAATTGCCCATCTTGATTCATATCCAACCATGCTTTGAAATACTCATTCGTGGCACCAAGTCCAAAGCCAGGTTCAATGGAAATGAAGTGAGTCGTATCCTTTTTCAATACGAAATCTGAACGTACAGTTTTATCATCGAATCCATCTTCTCCCGGACCGGATTCAAATACGGTCGTATCCAATTGAATACTTTGGATCCATTCAAATTGATTGTCTAAAGTATTGGGGATACAATATTCCCAAACGTTACAAACACCACATTGACTTGAGAGTTCTTTGACAATATTTGA
>JAHDDD010000066.1 GCA_020629535.1 Saprospiraceae bacterium | reverse complement strand
CTAATTTAACCCGATAATCAGATTGACTATTACTATCGATGCTCAATTTTGCTTCGTGACCAGATTCAACGCTGTCATAGAGTTCTTCGAAGACAGGTTTTACTGCATCTCTGAATTTTTTCCACCAGTCTAAAGCCCCTCTTTGGGCTGTTGTTGAGCAATTGGCGTACATCCAATCCATTCCGTTTTCGGCTACCAATGGGTATAGAGATTCTGTGGCTTCTTCTACCGTTTCATTGAATGCTTCAGATGGGGAATGACCTCTGGCTCTTAGCAATTCATATTGAGCTGCGAAAAGTCCTTGAATGGCGCCCATCAACGTACCTCTTTCTCCTGTTAAATCGCTGTACACTTCTTTTTTGAATGTTGTTTCAAACAGGTAGCCAGAGCCAATGCCGATACCCAATGCAATGATTCTTTCCCTTGCATTTCCGGTAGCATCTTGGTGTATGGCGAAGCTTGAGTTCAATCCTTTTCCGGCAAGGAAGAGTCTTCTCAAACTTGTTCCACTTCCCTTTGGTGCTGCTAAAATTACATCCACATTGTCAGGTGGAATAATACCAGTTTGATCATTGTATGTGACACCAAATCCGTGTGAAAAATACAATGCTTTACCTTCTGTGAGATGCGGTTTTATGGTTGGCCAAATGGCGATTTGCGCAGCATCTGAAAGTAAGTATTGAATAATAGTCCCTTTGCTTGCTGCTTCTTCTATGGAGAATAGATCCACACCAGGTTTAAAACCATCAGCGATGGCTTTGTCATATGATTTGGATGGTGATCTTTGTCCGATGATGACATTGAAGCCATTGTCTTTCAAATTCAATGCTTGTCCTGGACCCTGAACTCCATAGCCTATGATGGCAATGGTTTCGTCCTTTAATACTTCTCTTGCTTTATCCAATGGAAACTCATCTCGAGTGACCACATTTTCCATTACTCCGCCAAAATCTAGTTGTGCCATTATTTTATAGTTTTTAAATAGTTATTCAATTGTTCAAGTGGTTTTACGATAGCTACTCTGCCGGATCTTACGAATTCGTAAATCCCATAATTTCTTAGTTCTTCGAGCAGTGCTTCTGTTTCTTCAGGTAGTCCAGTCTTTTCGAGAATGACGAATTCGGGTTCTATGTCTAATACCCTGGCATTGTGTTTACGAATGAGTTTTTCGACCTTGGTTGCTTTGTTAAAGACCTCAGTGGGCACTTTGTACATAGCGATTTCCTGATATACTATTTCGTCGTTTTTGTAATAAAATGATTTTAGCACATCGACCTGCTTTTCCATTTGTTGTACTATCTTTTGAACTAGATCTTCTTCTATATTTACAACAATGGTGTGCCGATGAATGCCCGGCATCGAAGACTTCGAAACCGTTATACTTTCTATATTGACATGTCTTTTGGTAAAAATAGACACAACCCGGCCTAATATTCCCGATTGATTTTCTGAAAAGACCGATATGGTAAATTCTTGTTTCATGATGCTTTCCAATCTTGATTTAGGATAATTGAATTTCAGATACTGATTTTCCACTGGCTATCATTGGAAATACATTGTCTTCTTTCAGTACTTTAACGTGAAGAACATATGGACCTTTATGTTTTAGCATGGTTGCGATCGCATCTTCAATTTCGTTAGGATCTTCTACTTTTTTAGCTTCTACTCCAAATCCTTTTGATATCATTACAAAGTCAGGATTTTGCAATTCAACGGATGAGTATCTGCGTTGGAAGAATAATTCTTGCCATTGTCTGACCATGCCAAGATAATCATTGTCTAATATGAGCACTTTGACAGGAATATTCCATTGAGCGCATACGCCCAATTCTTGGAGTGTCATTTGAAATCCACCATCTCCAACAATGGCTAAGACTGTATTTCTGGGTTTACCCAATTTTGCTCCAATCGCCGCGGGCAGACCAAAGCCCATCGTGCCAGCTCCTCCTGAAGATACCCATTGGTCCTTTCCGAGGTAGTCATAGTATCTTGCTGCCACCATTTGGTGTTGACCAACGTCAGTGACTACAATTGCTTTCCCTTTGGTCTGGTCTGAAGCTTCTTTGATGACCCTACCCATGGTGAGTACATTGTTCTTTTTGTTTAAATCTCTTTTGATGACTTTTTTGTATTCTTTTTCATAGCATTTGCCAAATTCGTTCAACCATTTTGGATATGATTTTTTCTTTACCAATGGCATCAATGCTTTCAATGCCGCGCCAGCATCTCCCAAAATGGGATGTTCGACTTTGACATTTTTATTGATTTCTGAAGGATCAATTTCAATATGGATTTTCTTGGCTTGTGTTGCGTACGCATCCAATCGGCCCGTTACTCTATCATCGAATCTCATTCCGATGGCAATCAGAAGATCGCATTCATTTGTTTTAATATTGGGCCCGTAGTTTCCATGCATTCCCAACATTCCAACCTGTAATGGATGATTGTCTGCCAGTGCTGATAATCCGTGTATTGTTGAACCTACAGGAATACCAGTTTTCTCTACGAATTTTTTGAAGATTGCCTGAGATTTTGAAATATGAATTCCATGTCCTGCGAGGATCAATGGTTTTTTAGCTTTGTTGATTGCTTTGGCGGCATCAATGATGCTTTGCTTTTCAATTTTAGGAATGGGTAAGTAAGACCTGATTTTAGGATTTTTTTCGTATTTGAAATTTAGTTTTTCAATTTGTGCATTCTTTGTGATATCTATCAATACAGGGCCAGGTCTTCCAGAATTAGCAATATAAAAGGCCTTAGAGAATATCTCAGGAATTTCATCTGCGTTGGTGATCTGATAGTTCCACTTGGTCACTGGCGTTGAACATCCTATTACATCCACCTCTTGAAATGCATCAGAACCAAGCAAATGACTGTACACTTGACCGGTGACGCATACGAGTGGCGTTGAATCCATTTGTGCATCTGCAAGACCAGTCAATAAATTGGTGGCGCCTGGTCCGCTTGTTGCGAAAACAACACCGGTTTTTCTTGTGACTCGCGCAAAACCTTGTGCTGCATGAATGGCACCTTGTTCATGTCTAGTCAGATAATGTTTCAGCTGATCTTCATAATCGTAAAGCGCATCATAGATGGGCATGATTGCGCCTCCTGGGTACCCAAAAATGATTTTCACATCTTCTTCAAGCAAACATTTAATGACAGCTTCTGCCCCTGTCAACTGTTTGGTTCTTTTTACCGATGTAGGTTTTTTCTTTCTATATTTTACAGATGATTCCATGATGTTTTATTTAGTGGTGACACAACCTTGACTTGCTGATGAAACCAGTTTTCTATATTTTTTTAAAAAGAATTTTTCTTCGTTTTCTTTTCGGGTCCATTGACTTTTTCTTCTGTTGATTTCTTCTTCTGAGATATCAGCGAAGATTTGATTTTGTGACGCATCAATGGTGATCATGTCATGATCTTGCAACAGAGCGATTAACCCCCCTGTATACGCTTCTGGGCTAATGTGACCCACGACGAAACCATGTGTTCCTCCGCTGAATCTGCCATCGGTAATCAATGCTACTTTATCACCAAGTCCGGCGCCCATGATCGCAGATGTTGGTTTCAACATCTCTGGCATTCCTGGTCCACCTTTTGGGCCACAGTACCTAATGACGATAACTTCTCCTTCAAGAATTTTGTTGGCATTGATTGCTTCATTGGCTTCTTTTTCAGAGTCAAAAACTCTGGCAGGCCCCACAAATCTTTCTCCTTCTTTGCCAGTAATTTTTGCTACTGCACCTGCTTCAGCTAAGTTTCCATAAAGGATTTGGATGTGGCCAGAATCTTTAATCGGATTACTGACCGGATAAATGATTGGATTATCTTTTGCAAGTTCATTGACAGTAGATAAATTTTCTTCAATGGTATTACCAGTGACAGTTAATGCATCTCCATGAATCATTCCTTCTTTCAACATGGTTTTCATAACAGCGGGAATTCCACCATGTTCATATAGGTCTTCCATTACATATTTGCCGGAAGGCTTAAGGTCTGCAAGTAGTGGAGTATCATTGCTTAATTTTTGGAAATCATTGATGTCTAAATCTATGTTCGCTTCATGTGCAATTGCAAGGATATGAAGCACAGCATTGGTCGAACCACCCAAGACTGTAATTAATCTAATTGCATTTTCAAAAGATTTTCTAGAAAGGATATCCAATGGTTTTAGATCATTGTCGATACAATTTTTGATCGTTTTAGCAACCCTGTCATATTCTGCATTTTTGTCTTTGTGTTCTGCAGGAATGGAGCTATTGAATGGGAGCGAAAGTCCTAATGCTTCAATGGTTGAAGACATTGTATTTGCTGTGTACATTCCACCACAAGCACCTGCTCCTGGAATCGCATTTTTGATGATTTCTTTATAGGTGGCGTCGTCGATTTTCCCTGATATTTTTTCTCCAAGTGCTTCAAATGCTGAGACTATATCAAGTTTTTTGCCTTTGTAATTTCCAGCTTTGATCGTGCCTCCATAGACAATTAATGATGGTCGGTTAAGGCGACAGATTCCCATCAATGCACCGGGCATGTTTTTGTCACAACCAACTACTGCGACCAAACCGTCATACCATTGGGCACCTGCAACGGTTTCTATGGAGTCAGCAATGATTTCTCTTGAAGGCAACGAATACTTCATGCCGTCAGTTCCCATCGAAATACCATCACTTACACCGATGGTATTAAATATGAGTGGTACGAGTTCCTGCTTATGAATTTCTTGTTTAATAGATTTCGCAAGATCATTGAGGTGCATATTGCAGGTATTGCCTTCCCAGCCGGTGCTCACAATTCCAATCTGAGGTTTTTTCATATCCTCCTCCGTTAGTCCTACGCCATAAAGCATTGCTTGGGCTGCAGGTTGTGTTGGATTTTGAGTAACGGTTTTGCTGTATTTGTTCTTCTCCATAGTGTATTAAAAAAGCCATTCTTTTAGGAGAATGGCTTCGTATATCTTAAATATATAGTATTCTCCAACATCAGATCTGGACGATCATGATGCTAATAATAATTATCACTGTAAGGTTAAAAATCATCTCGAAGAGGTTGAATGTTCTTCAAAATTATCGAAAAATTATTTCATTCTTAAATTATTTCGCAAAATGTAAGATTGTTATCTAATGATTAAATGATGACTGACTTGCTCGTGTGAATTTTCTTCGTATCAAAATCAATCATATTATCGTAAATCAGTGAATAAATAATATCTCCCAACTCAGAGCAACTTGTATAAACACGAGGCTTGAGTTCTTCAGTTAAAATACTTTCAGTTATACATCTATTGACTGCGCCATAAATATCATTGGCCTCTTGGGTTAAATCAAAGTGCTCCAACATCATCGCTGCTGATAAAATAGTAGCAATTGGATTGGCCTTGTCCATGCCAGCGGCTTCAGGATAAGATCCGTGGACCGGCTCGAAGAGGCAGTGATTTTCTCCAATAGATGCGCTTGGAAGCAGACCTATTGATCCGACTATGACACTTGCTTCATCTGAGAGTATATCTCCAAACATATTGCTAGTCAGTATCACATCAAATTGAGCAGGATTCATGATCATCTGCATGGTTGCATTGTCTATGTACAGATAGTCTAAGGTGATGTTGGGAAATTCTTTTGATATTTCGTTGACTACGGATCTCCAAAGTCTAGATGTCTCAAGCACATTTGCTTTGTCTACCAATGTGATTTTTTGCTTTCTACTTCCAGCCATTTGGAAGGCTTGACGGGCCACTCTTTCAATTTCATGTCTGTGGTAGATGCATTGGTCAAAGGCTTTAGAATTGTCGTTGTCTTTTCCTTTTTCGCCAAAATAAATTCCTCCTGTTAGTTCTCTGAAGATCACAAGATCCACATTGTTAATCCGGTCTTCTTTCAGTGGAGAGAGGTGGGCTAGTGATTCATGAGATTTGACAGGACGTATATTACTGAAGAGTCCCAATTCTTTTCTCAATGCAAGTAAGCCTTGCTCAGGCCTTACATTGCTGTCAAGTTTTTGATCATAGGCTGGATCGCCGATGGCCCCAAGAAGTACTGCATCTGAACTTTTGCAAATGTCTAATGTCTGTTGAGGTAGAGGCTTGCCGGTGTTTTTAATTGCGATAGAGCCAATGTCAGCCTTGATGAATTCTAATTTGTGTTGGTACTTGTCATTGATGGCTTCGAGGATTTTAATGGTTTGTGCCATTACTTCCGGTCCAATGCCATCGCCTGGCAGAACTGCGATTTTGTTTAGTGTTTTCATGTCAATAGACTACGTGTTCGTTTTCAAAAGTTTTGATTGCGTCTCTTTTGCTTATGAGGAAGTCTATTGTATCCATTCCATTGATTATGCAATGTTTTTTGAATGGATCTATTTCAAAGGTAATGATGTCTGATGAATTTTGCCACTTTAGTGTTTGTTCTTCTAGATTTATTTCAAATGATGTTTGGGTATTTTCTTCAATTGCGTTGAATATTTGGTCTAGCACATACGGACTAACAGTGAGAGGAAGCAATTGGTTATTCAATGCATTGTTTTTGAAAATGTCGGCAAAGAAACTGGAGATAACCACATCAAATCCATAATCTTTGATGGCCCAAGCTGCATGTTCTCTACTTGAACCACATCCGAAATTTTTACCAGCAACCAAAATTGAACCACTAAAATTCTCATTGTTTAATATGAAATCTGGGTTCTGGGTATTTTCAGTATGGTATCTCCAATCTCGAAAAAGATTTTCACCGAATCCTTCTCTAGAAGTTGACTTGAGGAATCGCGCTGGGATAATTTGATCTGTGTCAATATCTTCCATTGGCAATGGCACTGCAGTACTTTTTATTTGTGTAAATTTCATACTGTCTCGATTTCTTTTCTTACGTCTGTAATTTTTCCATTGAGAGCGCATGCAGCTGCCGTTAGTGGACTAGCAAGTAGTGTTCTTGCGCCAGGACCTTGTCTTCCTTCAAAGTTTCTGTTTGAAGTTGAAACACAATATTTGCCAGAAGGAATTTTATCTTCATTCATGCCTAAACATGCTGAGCAACCGGGACCACGCAATTCAAAACCAGCATTTTCAAGAATCAGGTCTAATCCTTCTTCTTTTGCCTGTTCTGAAACCTTGTGAGATCCCGGCACCACGATAGCCTTAACGTTGCTAGCTATTTTTTTCCCTTGTACATATTTTGCCACTTGTCTAAGGTCTTCGATCCTGCTGTTTGTACAGCTTCCTATGAAAACATAATCAATGGGCAGATCGATGATTTTTTGTTCGTGTACTAGGCCCATATATTCTAAGGCTTGCATTGAGGAAGCTGAACTAAGTTTTTCTTTTGTTGGAACTGTTCCATCAATTTTGATTCCCATGCCTGGATTTGTTCCGTAGGTGATCATGGGTGCAATATCTTTGGCCATAAAATTATATTCAACATCAAATCTTGCATCGTCATCTGTAAAAAGGCTGTTGTAGTATTTTTCTGACTCTTCCCAATTTTCATTTGGGAATTTACTTTTAACGTATGCCAATGTATGTTTATCTGGTGCAATAAGTCCACCTCTGGCTCCCATCTCAATGCTCATGTTACAGATGGTCATTCTTGCCTCCATTGATAATGATTCAATGGTTTCTCCTGCATACTCCACAAAATGACCAGTAGCTCCACCTACTCCCAATTTTGCAATGATATAGAGAATGATGTCTTTCGCAGTAACCCCTGGAGAAAGTTCACCTTCAACATTGATTCTCATTTGTTTAGGTTTGCTTTGAATCACACACTGTGAGGCAAGTACTTGTTCTACCTCGCTTGTGCCGATGCCAAATGCAATGCAGCCAAAAGCGCCATGAGTGGAAGTATGGCTATCTCCGCAAACAATGGTCATACCAGGTCTGGTTTTTCCTTGCTCCGGTCCGATAACATGAACGATGCCTTGATTTGGATCATTGAGTCCAAACAATTCAACTTCAAATTCTCTGCAGTTTGTGGAGAGCATTTCTACTTGTTTCCTAGAGAGAGGATCTTTGATTGGCAAGTGTTGGTCTTTGGTCGGGACATTATGGTCTGCTGTGGCAAGCGTTCTTGCTTTGTTAAATAATTTGACCTTGCGTTTTCTCAAACCATCGAATGCCTGAGGACTTGTAACTTCGTGGATGTAGTGTTGATCGATGTACAAGATGACTTGTTTATCATCAATATTCTCAACTACATGCCTTTCCCAAATTTTATCAAAGAGTGTCTTTGTCATTTTCTCTTACACAATTGAAACTTGTGGAGTGTTCTCTAATATTCTTGTTAATTCTTTGTCGCCAACTTCTTTGATTCGATCTGCGATTTCAATGAATTTTTTGTAGGCGATATCCAAAGTATCTTTGTTCAAATCAAAGCCCAGGCTTTTTGCTTTGAATGCCACGGCTGCTCTTCCTGACCTTGCGGTGAGTATGATTTTTGATTCATTGACTCCTACTTCGAGAGGGTCAATGATTTCATATGTTTCTCTGTGTTTGATGACACCATCCTGATGAATGCCAGATGAATGTCCAAATGCATTGTTGCCAATGATTGCTTTGTTGGCTTGCACGGGCATGCCCATTGCGAGTTCTACTTTTTCACTGACTGACTTTAAAAGTGGAGTATTGATGTTGGTAAAATATACTTCTTTCATTCTTTTCTTTATTATCATCACTACTTCTTCCAATGCAGTATTCCCAGCTCTTTCTCCGAGTCCATTGATGGTGCATTCCACTTGTCTTGCTCCGGCATTTATTGCAGCTATTGAATTGGAAGTTGCCATACCAAGATCGTTGTGACAATGTGTTGAAATGATCACATTGTCGATGCCTTTGACATTTTCTTTTAAGAATGAAATTTTGGAATGATATTCTTCAGGAAGGCAATAACCTGTTGTGTCAGGAATATTTACAACAGTGGCTCCGGCTTTTATGACTGCTTCAATTACTTTTGCTAGGAATTCATTTTCTGCGCGACCTGCATCTTCTGCATAAAACTCTACATCTTCAACAAAGCTCTTCGCATACTGCACCGCCTTAATGGCCCTTTCAATGATTTGTTCTTTACTTGCATTGAATTTATAACGCATGTGAGATTCTGATACGCCAATTCCAGTGTGTATCCTTGGTTTTTTTGCGGTTGTCAATGCCTCTGCAGCGACTTTGATGTCTTTCTCAATGGCTCTTGATAGTCCACAAATTGTGGTGTCTTTGATGAGTAGACCAATTTCCTTTACAGCTGTAAAGTCTCCTGGACTGGAAATGGGAAATCCTGCTTCTATGATATCTACCCCTAAATCTTCCAATGCTTCAGCGATTTGAAGTTTCTCTGATATGTTCAACTTGCAACCAGGTACTTGTTCTCCATCGCGGAGTGTGGTGTCGAATATGAAAACTTTTTGAGGTCTCATCTAAGATATATTTTCAATTAAAAGTATTCTATTCTGATTTGGGAAAAAGGTCTTTTTTCTTGATTTTTACGAAAATCAAAAGCATATTTATGTTGTATATCTTATTGATAAATAGATATTTACGTTTAAATAAATTACGATGTCCAAAATAAATAACCCCGTGATTTTTGACTTGATAAAACGTATGACCAAGTCTGAAAAGAGGAGGTTTACTCTATTTGCTTCACGGTCAGAAGGTGAGAGAGAGAAGTTGTTTGTAGAACTCTTTGAAGTATTGGAAAAGATGGAGAATTATGATGATGCATTGATTTTAAAGAAAATTCCTAGACTAAAACGATCACAACTTTCCAATATCAAAGCCCATTTGTTAAAGCATTTGATGAGCAATTTGAGGCATCTGCACATTCCCACAAAAGTGGATATTCAAGTAAGAGATTTAACTGACAACGCGCGCGTTTATTATTCAAAAGGAATGTACAGAGCAGCATTGAGCGCACTACAAAAGGCAAAAAAGATTGCAAAACAACATGAGATGCATACAGCATTTTTTAACTGTGTTGAGTTCGAAAAGAAGATAGAGGGTCAACACATTACCGGAAGTATGTATCCGCGTGCTGAAGTTTTATCTGCGGAAGTTCAATATGCGCTTTCACAGGTTGTTGTGAACAATCAATTGTCTAATCTTGCCTTGCGACTGTACGGTATATATTTGAAGCAAAGTTACATTCGGCATCAGCAAGACTATGACGAATTGCATGTGTTTTTCAAAGATAATCTACCAGATGTCAGTTTTGAAGAACTGGATTTTTATGGTAAGTTATATTATTTGCAAAGCCACGTTTGGTTTTGTATTACAGTTCAAGATTTTTCTAACTATTTCAAATATTCATTTAAATGGGTTGATCATTATGAAGAGAATGATCACATGATAGAAAAGGAAACTGCGATGTATTTGAAAGGTATTCATAATTTACTTAATGCCTATTTTATACATCAGCGGGTTGAGAAATTTTATTTGCGATATGAAGAGTTTAGTCATCTGGTAAGAAGGAATAAGAAAATATTTGATCTCAATTGTTGGCAAATCATTCGAAATATTGAGTGGATACATGGTTGCAATGTTTATATTTTGAATGGTGACTTTGATGCAGGTGCAAATTATATTGATGCATTGATGAAGTCGAACGGTGCTGATATACGTCAATGGAATTTACACAGGTTACTAACTATATACTATAAGATTGCGTGCATCTATTTTGGTGCAGAGAGGTTGGAAGACGCATTAGGTTTTTTAAATTTCATGAATAATAGAGTGTACCCTGACTTCAGAAATGATATTCAATGCTTTTCTCGAATATTAAGTTTGATCATTCACTTTGATTTGGGGAATATGGCATTATTAAAATATCAGGTAAAGTCAGTGTATAGATTTCTTTTGAAATTAGATGAAATGCAAATGGTTCAGAAGGAGATTTTCAACTTTCTTAAAATGTTGCCAAATATGAAAGATGAAGATTTGATGACTGAGTTCGGAGCTTTGGAAAAGCGTTTGATTAAAGTCAAAGAGATAGATTTTGAAAGAAGAGCATTTCTATATTTAGACATTATTGCTTGGTTAAGGTGTAAGATAGAAAATCGCCGAATTCAGGAAATTATCCAACGGAATCTGAAAGACAAGAAAGTAGCATAAATTTTGTTCCTTCCTTTTTTATGTCAAAAAAAGATATACCTTTGAAATTAATGAGAAATTATTATCCTACATATTCATTTTATTTTTGGTTTTACTTTCCTAGTGAAAGGGCCGAATGATAATATGTAGTTTTTTAAAAATATATATATGAGGTCCTTTCATTTTTGAAAGGACCTTTTGTTTTTTGAACTATGCAAAAGTGTTTAATACAAGGTTATGAAGGTTCGTTCCATGAGATGGCGATGCACCAGTTTTTTGGCTATGGAAAAATGACAGCTGTACCATGTGATAGCTTTGATGTACTGGCAAACAAGCTGAGTAGTGGAGAAGCCGACGTTGCTATCATGGCCATAGAAAATTCAATAGCTGGATCGATTTTGCAGAACTATCGCATATTGAGAGAACATGGATTTAAAATTTTAGGTGAACAATACCTTAGAATACAGCATCAACTTATGTGTTTACCAGGGACCGGATTGGAAGACATTCGAGAGGTTTTGTCACATCCTATGGCTTTGAATCAATGTCTTCACTTTTTAAATGATCATGCTGGATGGGAAAGAACAGAGTTCTCTGATACTGCATTGGCAGCAAAGAAAGTGAAGGGAAAAAACCTTGGCAATACAGCTGCGATTGCAAGCAGGCTTGCTGCGGATATTTATGGTTTGGAGATTGTCGCTGAAGATATTGAAACTGATGAAAGTAACTACACTCGATTCTTTATCATTGGAAACCAAGTTGGGGAATATCGCGGTAAAGTAGATAAGTCAAGTATCTATATTCGTGTCAAACATGAGCAAGGAAGTTTGTTAAAGGCTTTGATGGCAATCAATAATGCCGATATTAATATGAGCAAGTTGCAATCTTTTCCGGTTGTTGGAAGTCGGAGTGAGTATTATTTTTATATAGATCTTGAATTTAACGATAAGGATGTATATGATCTCTGCATTGAAGAGTTAAAGAGACAATGTCTGGCTTGTGATGTGCTTGGAGAATACAAGAATGCAATGGGTGTGAGAGAAATGGTTTCATCATTTTCAAAAGCTTCATTGAAATGATTATAGAAGCCTCATCTAGACTCAATAGTGTAAAGACTTATTATTTCGCAAGGAAGCTTGCTGAAATAGCAGAATTGCGAAAGTCAGGAAAGAATATATTGAATCTTGGTATAGGTAGCCCTGATCTAATGCCACCAAATGATGTGATCGAGAGTGTGTGTGAATATAGCCAAGGTGAAAATGTGCATGGCTATCAATCATATACGGGCATACCGGAGATAAAGCATGCATTTAGTCTATGGATGAAAAAGTGGTTTTCGGTAGACATAGATGAGAAGAAAGAGATTCTACCTTTGATTGGTTCAAAGGAAGGGATCATGCATATCTCAATGAGCTTTCTAGAAGAAGGATACAGTGTGCTGGTTCCAAATCCAGGATATCCATCATATCGATCTGCAAGCCTGTTGGCAGGTGCCAATGTTATTGAATACAAGCTTCATGAAAATTTTAATTGGCAAGCAGACCTTGATGAGCTTGAAAGCATTGACTTGTCAACAGTCAAACTTATGTGGCTAAATTATCCTAACATGCCAACTGGAGCTGATTCAGATTTAAGATATTTTAATAAACTGATCAAATTCGCCGAAAGGCACAAAATATTGCTGTGTCACGATAACCCGTATGCGTTTATATTGAACGAAGAACCAAAGAGCATCTTTCAAGTGGAAGGTTCGAAACAGGTTGCTATTGAATTGTGTTCCTTGTCAAAATCCTATAATATGGCTGGGTGGAGAATAGGTGCATTGATAGCCAATGAAGAAATCATTAAGACTGTATTGAAATTTAAAAGCAATATGGATAGTGGCATGTTTAAACCTATTCAAATTGCAGCTTGTAAAGCGTTGGAACAGAATGCAGATTGGTTTTCTAAAATCAATGAAGTATACAAGAAACGACGAGCAAAAGTCTTTGAGATCTTTGACTTGTTAGGATGTGTATACGATAAAGAACAGGTTGGAATGTTTGTGTGGGCAAAGGTGCCGGACAAATACAAGGACGCTGAAATTTTATCTAATGAATTGCTGTATGACCAATCTGTGTTTGTGACTCCGGGGAAAATATTCGGTACTCAAGGTGAAGGGTATTTGAGAATATCGCTTTGCAATACATTGGAGATTTTCGATGAAGCCATTAACAGAATCAAACAAAGGGAAAGTTAAATGAAAATTGGAGTAATTGGTCTTGGATTAATTGGTGGAAGTATAGCCAAGGAAATTAAACTTAGAAGTCTTTCTACCATTGAGGTATTTGGTTCTGATAAAAAGAAGGAGCATGAACACGAAGCAATCGAACTAGGACTGATCGATACAGTTGTAACTGTGGATGAAATGCTTAGCATATGTGATACGTTGGTACTTGGTATTCCTGTAAGTGCGATAGCGAGCGAATTATCTGGAATATTAGATAAGACCAAAAACAATCAGGTGATTATTGACACAGGTTCTACAAAAAAAGATATTTGTACATCAGTGAGCAATCATCCAAACAGAGGAAGGTTTGTGGCTGCTCATCCACTCGCAGGAACTGAGTTTTCCGGACCGTCTGCTGCGCTGATAGATTTATTTAAAGGAAAGAAAAATATCATCTGTGAGAAAGATAAATCTGATGAGGATGCATTGAAAACTGCATTGAATCTTTTCCAGTTTTTGGGGATGCAAAGTGTTTATCTCAATCCGGAGGAACATGATCGGCATATGGCCTACGTTTCACATCTTTCGCACGTGAGTTCTTTTACATTGAGTCTAGCTGTGCTTGAGATTGAGAAAGATGAGAAACAGATCTTTAATCTGGCAAGTACTGGTTTTGAGAGTACGGCCAGATTGGCAAAGAGTAATGCAAAAACTTGGGGTCCGATTTTTGATGCTAATGCAGAGTATCTGCTTGAAGCCATTGACTTTTATATGGACAAAATGAGTGAATTTAGAAATTTAATTGCCACAAATCAGGTTCATGAAATGGAATCATTGATGACTAAGGCAAACGATATTAAAAGGGTTTTAAAAGGAATTACATTAAACAACTAAATTATGACATCTACCAAATCTCGAAGAGAAACAACTTGGCTTACAAAAGATAAAAGACCAATTGTCATTGCTGGTCCTTGTAGTGCTGAGACAGAAGAACAGGTTCTTGAAACCGCAAAGCGTCTTAAGGCAACAAAGAAAATGGATATTTATCGAGCAGGTATCTGGAAGCCAAGAACGCGACCAAATAGTTTTGAAGGGGTAGGAGTGAATGGACTGCCTTGGTTAAAAAGAGTGAAAGAAGAAGTTGGTTTGCCAACGACGGTCGAAGTTGCCAGTGCGAAGCATGTAGAATTGTGCCTAGCTTTTGGAATTGATATACTTTGGATTGGCGCACGTACTACCGTTAGTCCGTTTGCTATTCAGGAAATAGCTGACTCGTTGAAAGGTGTGGACATTCCAGTCCTTGTAAAGAATCCCATCAATCCTGATTTGGCGCTATGGATTGGAAGTATGGAAAGACTTGACAAAGCAGGTATCAAAGAACTTGGAGCGATACACAGAGGTTTTTCAAATCTTGGTGAGAAATATTATCGCAATAGACCTCAATGGCAGTTGGC
>JAHDDD010000065.1 GCA_020629535.1 Saprospiraceae bacterium | reverse complement strand
GAATTTTTTAAAAAATTAATTTACAAATTCTACTTATAATATAGCAAATTTCAAAATTAAACGGCAAATAAAAAAAGAGTGAGTGGCAAATGAATGCACCGTAAGTGAGGAATGTCATATGACCAGATGATCAAAAACATGGAGTTGACAAACAAGAGCAAATAAATTTGCAATAAAAAGTGGAAATCATTTCGAGCATATTATTGATTCTATTGATCACAATATTTGTGCTTCTTTTTTTGATTCTACTTGTGCCATTTACAATAACAATTGATAGTCTACATTCGATTTATGAATTAAAATTTGCAAAACTGGCAAAAGCAAATATCAAATTTACAAGTGAGAAGATTCTTGTTTTCATTCATTTGTTGTTTTTGAAAAAAGAGATGAGTTTTCCTTGGACTTCATTGATTCCAGCCAAAAATCAATCGAAAAAAAAGAGGACAGTAAACCAGCTTTCTTCAGATTCCAAAAAGAAGAAAAACCGAGATACAAAGGAAATCATTTCGAAAGTACAGAAGGTGATTAAATCATTTGAAATAAAAAAGTGTTGGGTAAATCTTGACACGGAAAATTACACCACCAATGCTGTTCTTTTCCCAGCTTTCTATTTTTTAAAAGCCAAAAACCTTAGAATGAACATTAACTATATGGGCGAAAATCAAATCACTTTTATTGTTAGAAATAGATTGGGTAAAATTCTTTTCGCACTATTTACATAACCTTTAAAAACTATTATTATGGAAACAAAGTTAAATGACATTTTGAATCAAATTACACAATTCATGGAGTCCGAAGCCAAAACGGATACAGTCATAGGTGAGGCATTTGAATTGGGAGAATTTTCATGCATTCCTGTCATTAAAGTAGGCATGGGATTTGGCACTGGAGGTGGTGAGGGAGACGCCCCACAACAAGGCCACGGAACGGGTGCTGGCGCTGGCGCTGGTATGGGCATCCAACCTATGGGCTTTCTTGTTTCAAGAGGAAGTGAAATCTCCTTTATCAGTGTTCAATCAAGCAAAGGTCTTGCGGCAACCTTTGAAAAAGTACCTGAATTAATCACCAAATTAATTAATTCTAGACAAGTTAATCCCAACACACAACCAGAGCTGACCGGAGTATAGTTTCGTTTATTAATCCAATCGAATGAATGATGTTGACCTGAACTCATTGGAATGAAGGCACCGAATCCATTATGGAAAGTGTGTCTTTGTTCCAATTTGATCAGGAAACTGAAGGCAAGATAAAAGTGATCTTCCACCTAATTTCAAATAAGCCTTTGGCTTGGAAGTAGTATCAAAAAGCAACGGTATGCTCGTATATACCTCGCTAAGTAATATGGATATTAAGTTCATCAAAAGAAACCTACAGATAACTTAATCTTCAAATCTCTTGTGGAGCTACATTGATTGCACTATGCATATTATGAAATTCGGTTGAGGTAAAAAGATGAGAAATAGAGAAGCAAAAAGAATCAAATGATCAATCAGGTTTGTTTCATTCTGAGTTGGAACTCAAAAAAGAAATAGAGTGTTTTATTAAAAGATAATTTGGTCTATGCTTAAAGTTGATTTACATTATCATTCCACATTTTCTGATGGCAGAGCAAATATAATTGACATCGAAGAAAAATGCCTTTCGAAAGAGATGAGTCTCATCCTCACAGATCATAATGAGATCAGAGGAAGTATTCGATTATTCGAGCGAGGCAGAATTCCGACTCTTCCTGCGCTTGAAGCCGGAACTCGAGAAGGCCTAGAATTTTTAATATATTTTCAAAAGGTTTCAGATATCGAATCATTTTATAAACGTGCCATTGAGCCATATCGCAAAAAACGTTTTATGGTGCAAATTAATGTCCCTGCTGAAAAGATGTTAACCATTGCAAAGGAATATGATTGCTTTGTTTCGCTAGCCCATCCTTTTGGATTTAGAAAAAAATCAATCTACTTTCATAGAGCCAATGAAAAACTACTTCAACTAGTTTATGATAAAATTGACGCAATTGAAACCTTTAATGGTAACATCTCTGATCAAGATAATTTTAAAGCATTGGAATATCATCAAAGGAGTGAAGGACTTGCTGCAACTGTAGGGTCTGACGGACACAACCTTGATTCTTTGGGTCAGGTTACAGCAGATTTTAATTTGGATTTGGATGCAGAAAATACGAAGCTCTTCCAAAATTTACGACAAGGCAAATTCGTGAAAAACACCAACAATAATATTTCAAAACTAAATACGGCATTAAATATCGCATACAGTCATTCTATGTTTTTTTTAGATGATGGGAATACCTTGGAAGCAAGTATAAAGAAGCAACTCGAGGGTCTTAAGAAATAGAACCTTAAGAATTAATAATAGTTGACTTTCAAGAAGTCCAAATTGGATTGGCTGTGAAATTCAAAAACCATCTCTTGATATTTTCTTACATTCATACAATAGAATTGTATGCATCTTAATTTCCATATATGAAAGTACAAGGGATTAATTATCTTTCTATAATCAAAAAGATCCTCCCATTTCTATTTGGAATCATTGTTTGGCATTTCCCTATTCCTTTGGATTTTACAACAGATGCTTGGCATCTTTTTGCGATTTTTATGGCGGCCATCTTTGCTGTCTTAATAGGCGCATTCTCAGTCTTTACTTCTTCAATTTGCGCATTGGTAGCCGCTGTAATATTTAGAGTTCTGCCTGTAGAAGTTGCTTTTTCCGGGTTTTCAGAAAGTTTCATTTTGCTCATTTTAGCCGCATTTTTGGTTGCCAAAGCAGTCATCAAATCTGGCTTGGGAAAGCGGATTGCTTTTCATCTTATTCGAAGATTTGGAAAATCTACACTGAGTCTTGGATACTGTATTGTCGCCACGGATACACTCCTTGGTCCTGCCATACCAAGCAATACAGCAAGATCTGGAATACTCTACCCTATCACACATGCGCTGGCCCTGGACACAGGCTCAAGCCCAACTTTGGAAGGCCGAAAAAAGACTGGAAGCTATTTGATGATGACCGCCATATCTGGTCATACCATCAGTTCCGCACTTTGGTTTACAGGCATGGCCGCAAACCCAGTCGGTGCTGGAATAGCAAGCCAATTTGGGGTAAACATGAATTTTGGGAATTGGTTTTTTGTTGCCTCTGTTCCTTGTTTTATTGCATTGATAGCCATTCCATTCATTCTTTATAAACTTTATCCACCAGAATTAAAGTTCACACCTGAAGCACCTGCAATGGCTCAAAACGCTTTGCTAAATATGGGTCCTATGAGTAAGCAAGAATGGATTATGGCCTTTACGTTTCTAGGTATGATCATTCTTTGGGCGCTTTCTCCCATACTCAAGCTTAATCTTGCTATTGTTGCTCTACTTGGCTTGTCTGTACTACTCCTTACCAACGTATACACCTTAGAAGATTTCCGAAAAGGTGGAGGTGACGCGCTGGAAACATTTGTTTGGTTTGCCATACTTTATATGATGAGTTCAGCATTGAATGAAATGGGGTTTATGAAAACTCTTGGCAGTCAGATTGCATACTATATCAGTGATTATAACTGGATGACCGTATACGTCCTATTAACAATTATATATGTTTTAATACACTACCTTTTTGTAAGTCAAACAGCACAACTTCTAGCTTTATATGGCGTTTTCTTACAAGTTGCTGTAAATGCCAACATTCCTGCTGCATTAATGGCTTATATGCTTTCTTTTGCAACAAACTATTTCGCCGTTATTACTCCGCAAGCATCTAGCTCCAATGTTCTATTTGCGGGAAGCGGATTTCTTCCAACCAAGGATATTTATAAACAAGGTGCTATTGTCACCACACTCAATACGGTAATCTTTCTGCTGGCTACACCATGGATACTTTGGGCTTCCTCAGTTTAAAAAATATACAACAAAACCGTTGATCAATCATCTTTTAATCCTTCAAGTCGAACAGGCTCCTCATGCGGGGAAGACGTTTTGTAACTGAAACATGACAAAAATCATTGCCTTTATTGACGTATGTCATCGCAAAGGAAAAATAAATCCACCACCTTTGATAGTATAAACACGAAATTGAATTGGCAACGTTTGAAATCACAATGAACAAAAAAATGAAGAGACAAAAACGAAAACTGAATATAGCCCAACTGGACTCGTATTCATACTTTATAAAACACCAACCAAGTTGAATTATTCTTTAGACACAATTTGATTGTTAGCAAATTAAAAGAAAAATATAAAAGTTTCTCATTACCTAAAAATCAATTGAGAGGCCATAGAATTAACATACTACGAAATTCCCATTCAAGAAATAATTTTTTGAATAGAAAGCAATTGTAAACCCATCACGAATTTAACATCACACAGAATTCTATCGGCCTCTCAATTAAAATTAGAAATCGATGTTTCCAAGTACTTTTTTACAATTGATCCTATTCCAAACTTTGGATGATGCAATGATGATGAATCCTGATTTCTATCTATGTTAGAAGGAAAAAAAATATTTTTAACTGGCGCTACCTCTGGTCTTGGAACAGAGGCAGCATTGGATTTTGCAAGTCATGGTGCACATGTAATAATACTTGCGAGGAATATAGATAAATACAATACATTGTTGGATAGGTTTCAGTCACTTCCAAGTCAAAACAATGGACAAATTGAGATGATCAAAGGTGACTTGAATTCTTTGCAATCTGTACGTGAAGCATGTCATACTGTTAAACAAAAGCACCCTAAGATAGACATGATCATTAACAACGCCGGTATAATGAATTTTAAGTTTATTGAAAGTCAGGATGGCATTGAGCAAACATTTCAAATAAATCTACTTTCTCCTCTTTTAATCTGCCATTTACTCATCGATTGCCTGTACGATTCTGGTGATCCAAAAATCATATTCACAGCCTCTGGCTTACATCAGGGACATATTCAAATTGGAGATCCTGAATTTCGAAAAAATTTCAATAGCTATAAATCATACAGACATTCAAAATTAGGAGTTATTCTAATCTGCAGGTTATTAGCCGAAAAACTGAAAGGTAAAAACATTAGTGTATACAGTCAACATCCTGGAATTGTGCGCACCGAACTTGGAAGAAATGCGTCATGGTTTTCGCGTGCGATTTTTTGGCTGATGGGAAAGAGTGCAAGAAAAGGTGCTGCAAATTTAATATTTCTAACCAAATCAAAAAACAGCACATTGGTTTCTGGCGAATATTACGACAATAAAAAAGTTTCAAAAATTACACCCCAAAGTTATGACCTAACTATGGCAGAGCAACTACTAAAATTAACAAGAGAATATATGTTGCCTCATTTATCTGAATCCTCCATTATTTATGAAACAAATCAATAGACTTTCAGAGTACTTTTACCAGAAGTCAAATTTGGTAAATTGCATCACTGCGACTGCTATTATGGTACTATATGCCTCGATTGTCTTAGGTTCTAAAAGTGAGTGTTTTCAAAATCAGTTGCAAGAAGGGTCTCAAGTTTTGGGATTAAAATTTGGTTACACCTTTGAATACGTTAGTATCTTTTTTAACCAACTTGATGAATCTGGACTGGCTTGCTATGCTAGTTTCGTTTTAATTTGGGACAACATATTCCCCATCCTTTATACAGTCATGTATATTCTTTGGATTTCTTGGATTTATAAATCAGCAAGAAACGCATATCCACAGTTGAGCTTGATAAACCTATTTCCAATTATTCCTTGCATTTTCGATTGGTTAGAAAATATACTTGAATTAAGGCTGGTCAATTTGTTCATTGCAGGAAATGATATCCATAATTTTGATGTAACCATCGCCTCTCTTGTAAATCAATTAAAATGGATGAATTCTTCAGCGGAATATTTCGTCATCTTTATTGGTTTATCGTTGATAATTTTAAGAACGAACTTTTTTACAAAGATTTTCAAAGGCAATGAGTAATACATTTCTACAAAAAAATGTAGATAAGAAATGTTTCATAGTTCGGACTGCTTTTAAAATCTAATTCCTGAATGCATCTTGCCAAAAAAGATTCCATTTCTCATTATTTCAAAAATGCAAATAAAAAAAAGAGTGAGTGGCAAATGAATGCGCACCCACACTTGAAATTTACATCTTTGCTTAATTTGGCTTATCTCGTAATGATAAATTTTTCATGGAATCTGGCATCGCCAATTTCAGAAATGAGTTGATATGAACCCGCTTGAAGATTTGCTACATTGATAGAAAACTCATTTTTGTAGATTGACTCAAAATTGCTTTGTGCCACTTTATTGCCGACATTATCTACAATCGTCCAGCCAGCTATTGAGGCCGTTGCTTCTTTCGATTTGACGTTCAGAACTTTCGAAACTGGATTTGGAAATAGCGAAAGTTCCAATACATCTTCTTGTGATGGTCTTGGATCGGCCATTTCAGAACCTTGAAGATTTGTATCTTCTTTGGAATATAAGGTGAAACTTATCTCTTGTTCATTTCCGAAGGCATCTTCGTATATCATTATGTATGTTCCTGCCAATTCCTCAGCAAAGTTGAAGATTATAATCTCATTCCCTTGACCGGAAAAACCGTTGGGGCCATTCCACTTCCAGTTTTTTCCTTCATAACCAAAAGCATTCATACTCACCATCTCATCTTTGGCAATGGTTGCTTCGTTTGTGTTTTGAATCATACCTTGGAATGAAATAGTTTGTCCCCCATTGAAAAATTGATCTGAGGATTCAAGGGGAGCAGACACACAAGAATTGACTATTGAAAAACTTCCAAAATTTTGCTTACATACAAATGATCCCAAAAATCTCCCATTCGTATAATTACCATTTCGAACTGGGATTTGACCAGAGTAGCTATTCACTTCACCCATATAGTTATCATCTTGGTTGGTTTCCCCAAATAGTTCTACCGGAAAAATGGCCGTTGAATTTGATTTTACAGCAACATTCATTTCACCAAAGCCATTGCAATCTCTATCATCTATCAATGCATAGTCGACTTCAAAATCAATAACATTGACAGGAAAGCCATAAACAAAGGATTCATTGTTGGCATTTGTAACTGTTACCTTGTATACGTCAGACACGCTTGGTAGTTCAAATAATGCTTGCACATTATCACCTGTATCCCAGTTATAACTTTGATAATCTTGTGGAACTTTCAAATACACATACACCCCTCGTCCTGCATTTATAGGGTCCATTAAAAAATCCAGATCTTGATTGTTATCTGATGCGATGGTATGATTTCCCAGAAAAATTGTGTCACAAGCATTTGAAGGGACTACTCTTAGATTTGAAATGCTGCTTGGATCCATAGTAAAGTTCTTTATACTCGAATCCATATCTCCAAAGTAATATTCTTCGCCATTGACAACTCCTAAAACCTTGGCTGGATAATTAAGTACATTGCCACCCGTTAAATCAATATTTACATCGCCATGTGTTCCAGCGTAAGGAGCGTTTGTTATTTGTACAGTTCCAGTCATTCCAGAAAGAGGCGTTACGTTAACAGTAAGTTCATCTATATGTCTACATCCAAAAGCAGAAGTTACCGTAACTGAATATGTGTTGGATGTATTTATAGATACATTGATTGATTCGGTCGCCTCGCCTGTGTTCCAGCTGTAACTTTGATATCCAGGATTTGCCGTAATTGTTCCTGTGAAATTTGCACATGCTTCAATATCCGGTCCTAAACCCAAGGTCCCTCCATACATTCCGACTTCAAATTGTACCACTGTTTGTACACCGTTCATGGCTGTATAAGTGGCAATGTAAGTACCTACATGTGTTTGATTGAAACTTTGAGTAACCAATGGAATTTTGACATTCGCGGTGAAACCATTTGGGCCGGTCCAAGACCATTGATTGTCGTTTCCTCCAACCACTTTTAGATATAGATCAGCATTCTCACAAATGTCTGCTGTAGTAGCATGTAGTTCAAGACCATTCGAAATTATAAATGCATCATTTTGCGCATACATAGATAGGGTGAGAAAGGTCATTGCGACCGATAGTAGAAATTTCATATTGAGCTGATTTTAGGTAACAGTGGTATTGAAAGGCAAACATATGCGGTCAAAAAATGAGTTGCATTTTCAGAATTAGTTGTGGTTATTAAACGACCAAAGATGAATGGCCTGTCGATTATTTGATAATTGATGTAGAGTGTTTGTTGTGTTTATAGAAGTGACTTTTTTGTGCCGGCATATTTCCTTCTGTTTGACCGATAATTCTTGTTCATCCTTAAATCTTCAAGGCTTTATTATTCCACAATCCAACCAGAGGCGACTTCATAACCGACAATTATTCCACCAATCCAAGGAAAAATAAATTTATAATCCAATCATTAATTCTAATCTAAAATATTATATTTGGTAATAGTACAGTATAGTACAGTTTAGTATTGACTAGTACAGCGAACAATTTTTTGATCAATCTGAACCTATGAATGAGCTGGTAACAGAGATTAAATCAATTAATCAATCCAGTGCTATAACCAAGCATGAAAGCATTGTAAAAGGAGTGACTCTTTGCATTCAGGAAGATGCATTGAACCTTGGTGACACACTCCCTTCAGTCAACGAATTGTCTTCAGATCTGGGCTTTGCTCGAGAAACCATTGTCAAAGCATACAAAGAATTAAAAGAGAAAGGGATCATTGAATCTAAGCCCGGAGTCGGCTACTTTATTTCAAACAACGATACCGAACTGACTCAAAACATTGCCCTGGTCCTTTATGGTTTTCAGATTTTTCAACAGGAATTCTACAATGCATTTAGAAAAGCATTGGGCGATAAGTTTAAGGTGGATGTGTACTTCCATCATAATAATATGCAGATATACGAATCCATATTAAATTCCATTGCCGGAAAATATGGAATGTATGTGGTGGCTCCGATACAAGCACCTGGAGCTGATGTTTTATTGTCCAGTTTCAATGCCAAGAGATTACTGATCATTGACCGTTACCAATTCGTGGCAGACAATGTTTCCAAAATCACTCAGGAGTTCGAACAATCATTGCTTTGCGTTTTTGAAGATTTGAAACACAAGATTGAGGAGTATGATAATATAATATTATACTACCATGATCACTCGGATTACCCGAAAGAGATATTTGAAGCAGTCAAGCAATTTGTCATCAGACATAATTTAAATCTCGAAGTATTTGAAGAGTACGATTCAAGTCATCTCAAAAATGGCAATTTGTTCTTCACTGTAGGTGATTCAGATCTATGGCAAATTATAAAAGAAGCAAAAGACAAAAATTATCGGATCGGAGAAGACATAGGTATTTTATCACACAACGATTCGCCTGTAAAATCAATTGTTGAAGGCGGCATTACAACATTCTCAACCGACTTTAAAGTGATGGGAGAAATGGCTGCTGATTTTATCATTCAACGAAAGTATACCAATACTATCATTCCAAGTAAATTAATCAAACGTAAATCTCTTTAGCAGGTGGCCAAATTGGTTGCTGCTGATCATAAACACAAAAATCAATATGATGAAAAAACTTACTCATTGCCGGAGACTTCTTAAAGAGAAGCTACTCGTAAAGGCAATTTCAGTATTCTCAATGATGATACTGATCTCCTCCATCGCATCCGCTCAAACCGTCACTGGTAAGATCGTTGATGCAGATGGTCTGGAGGTTATTGGTGCCAACATTGTGGCTACAGGAACATCCACCGGTACTATTTCAGATATCAATGGAGACTTCTCGCTTGATGTTCCAGAAGGAACCGAAAGCATTACAATTTCTTTCCTTGGCTATCAAAATCAAGTCATTCAATTGGATGGAAGTAACAGCTATCAGGTGGTCCTCTCAGACGACAATCAATTACTCGATGAAGTAGTTGTGGTTGGTTATGGGGTTCAACGCAAGAGTGATTTGGTCGGATCTGTTGCTTCAATTGATGGAGCTGACCTGAAGGCTCTTGCCGTTGGAAACCCAACCTCAGCACTTCAGGGAAAAATGGCAGGTATTCAAGTCGAAAACAATGGTGGTGCCCCAGGCGGTGATGCCAATGTTTTTGTCAGAGGAGTAAGCTCGTTGACAAACTCTTTTCCTCTGTATGTGATCGATGGAACATTTGCTGATAATATGAATGCCATCAATCCAAAAGACATCGAATCTATTGAAGTTTTGAAAGATGCATCTTCGGCAGCCATCTACGGATCGCGAGCTGCCAATGGAGTCGTAATCATCACAACCAAAAGAGGTTCAACTGATGGCGAAAACAGAATTTCGCTTGACCTCAGGGCAGGCGTTGAAGGTCCTTCAAAGATGCTGGACTTACTTTCAGGACCAGAATTCGTACAATACAGAAACCAGCTTGAAGCAAATGACGGAACTGGATTCACATTGCCAAATAATCTTGCCGATACAGACTGGCAGGACCTATCCCTAAACTCTGGTGCCATTCAAGATTATGGTATGTCCTTCTCAGGAGGTACTGATAAAGCCAGATATTATATCTCTGGTAATTTTTATGACCAAGATGGGATATTGGTAGGATCTGGATTCAGAAGAATCAACGGTCGTGCAAATACGGAATTTAAGTTTGGAAAATTTACGGTCAATCAATCATTGTCATTGATGAATTCTGACGTTCAAGAAAACAACTGGTTCGGATTTGATGGAGCGACAGCCCCTATTTTGGCTGAAAATGTACCAGGCAATGATGGTGGATTTGAAGCACCTAGTTTCGATATTCACAATTTTGGTGGCCTAAACAAATATGCATTGGCTTCACTTGAAGACAATAATCTCAACACCAAAAATATTCTCGGTAACATCAATTTCAATTATGAATTGACAGACAACCTTTCTGTAAAATTGAATTATGGTGTTGACTACGTAAATACATTTGCAAGAAGCTTTACTCCTACATATTTTATGAGTAATTCAGACGCCGTGATCAATGTCAATGATCAAAACGATCTGACAGAAGTAAGAGGTGAATCTTTGCTAACGGTATGGGAGCCTACGCTATCATACAATCTTCCAATGAGCAACAATGGTAACTTCAATGCAGTCGTTGGATACACAGAACAGAAAATAGATTTTAAGAACCTTGGATTATATGTTCAAGGACTACCAAACAATAATATACAAGTGAGCGGCGCTGCTGCTCCTAGCAACGTTCAGGCCGTTGGTGGAGTAAACAACATCAGTGGACTCCAATCTCTGTTTGGAAGAATCAACTACAATCATGCAGACAAGTATCTTGTTCAATTTACGATGAGAAGAGATGCATCATCTAAATTTGCAGAAGACTTTCGAGTTGGTTACTTCCCTTCATTTTCTGTAGGATGGAAAGTGCACAATGAAGACTTCTTTAATTCCAGCACAATCAATAGATTAAAACTTCGTGCGGGGTATGGAACTTTGGGTTCACAAAACATTCCAGACTATGCCTTCCAATCTGTATTTGGGTTGACCTCAGGGACATCATTCGGAGGCAGCTTGCAGAATGGATATGCCCAGACAGCTTTTGCATTAGAAGATTTAAAATGGGAGGAAGCAACGACGATCAATGTTGGTGCTGACATCGGTTTGTATGAAGACAAAATCGGACTTTCCGTTGAGTACTACAACAAAGACGTGACGGACGTATTGGTTGGAGTAAATCTTCCTTCTACTGCTGGTACAAGTCAACCTGTGATCAGAAATGCCGGTGCTATCAACAATTCAGGAATTGAATTGGAAGCATTGTATAGAGGAGGCACAAGCAGTTCAGGTTTTAGCTGGGAAGTAGGTTTGAACTTTGCCACATTCAATAGTGAAATTACAGAATTACCAAATCCTATTATTGGACCATCTACCAGTGAGGATTTGACTCGTGTCAATAGATTTATCGAAGGAGAAGCACCTGGTGTTTACTGGGGATTTGTTGTCGAAGGTGTATACGCTGACCAAGCGGCCATCGATAGCGATCCAAACATCAGTGAAGATCCGATCAGACGATCACTAGTACAACCTGGTGACTTTATCAGAAAGGATATCAATGGCGACGGTATGATCAACTCTGATGATCAAACTGTGCTTGGAGATCCAACTCCTGACTTTATTTATGGTTTAAATTTTACTGGCCAATTTAATAATCTTGATTTCGGAGTATTCTTTAATGGAGTACAAGGCAATGAAATTTATAACTTGAACAAATTCTTTAATATTTTCTGGGCTGACGATAACAAACTATCTGACGTGCTCAACGCATGGACCCCAACAAACACGAACACGGATATTCCAAGATCAACCACTTTGGATCAAGCAGAGAACAGAGCTCCAAGTTCTTTCTTTGTAGAAGATGGTTCATACTTGAGACTCAGATCTCTTGAATTGGGATACACGATAGATGGAGCTTCTATTGTAAACGGATTATCTGACCTTAGACTTTTTGTCACAGGTCAGAATCTGCTTACAATTACAGGTTACTCTGGCTACGATCCGGATGTGTCTTCGACCAACGGTGGTAGAGCAAACAGAGATACAGGATTCTATGGAAACAGAACTGACGTGAACCCATTGCTTGGTAGAGGACTTGATTCCAGAGCATATCCAAATGCTCGTGGATTTATCTTCGGCATTCAAGCTAATTTTTAATTCTTAAAGCAGTATAAAATGAAACATAGAAATATATTTAGTGTCATCTGCACCATTTGCTTGGTTGCCTTTATGGCTCAGAGCTGTAATGATGATTTGTTGGATCAGGTAAATTCTAATACTGTTTCGACAGGTACTTTTTGGCAGACTGAATCAGATGCACAAAATGCCGTTAACGGAATGTTCCACCCTATCACCAATACTTTCTTTTGGGGTCGAATCATTCACACTGGCGCCATGCTAAGATCTGATGTATTCAATATTAGACCATTTGGTGTCAATACAGCAATGTCAACATTGCAAGGAACTCCGGGCGTCGCAAGATGGGCGACTGAGATATGGCAAGAGCCATTCAAAACCATTTATCGTGCGAATGCCATAATTGAAAATGTAGGGTCTGAAATTCCAAACGCAGACAGGTACGTTGGTCAGGCATACTTTATGAGAGCTTTCTCTCACTGGTACTTGTTAAACTTGTTTGGCAATATTCCATTGATTACAAATACTCCATCTTCAGATGAAGACTTTTTCCCATCACAAGCATCACAAGCAGAAGTTTGGGCAGCAATCATTTCTGATCTTGAAAATGCAGAAACAAGATTACCTGCCTCATGGGATGCAGCCGATGCTGGTCGTCCGACATCAGGAGCAGCTACCGCATTGAAAGGAAAATCTTATCTGTACCAAGGTGATTGGTCGAATGCTGAAAATGCTTTTCGATCTGTAATCAATAGTGGAAACTACTCACTTCTGTCTGCTGATCAATATCAAGACAATTTTGGTCAAACCAATGAGAACAATCAAGAATCTGTATTCGAACTTCAATACTTGGGTATCGAAATGTTTTCATGGGGAGTAGATATTCCAGGAGTCGGAACTATGGGTAATTTCCACATCGATTATGCTCCGCCTACAAAATCGCCTGATCAATCTCATTTTGTAAACTCTTGGGTAAAAGATTTATTCGAAGCCAATGGTGAAACGGTGAGAAGAGATGCCACTTTGGCTTATGACTATCCTGGATCATTGGGATATGGTGGTACACCTTATCTTGAAGATTTCGCTGGCGATATTGAAGTAGCAGAAAACGATGGAATGGAACCAATATTTACTAAGAAATATGCCGGTTTGGACGTAGGCGTCAGAGATGATGTTGACTTTTTAGGCACAAATGTTGGCAACAATTGGAGGATCATCCGTTATGCAGATGTACTTCTCATGATGGCCGAAGCATTGAACAATCAAGGTCAAACTTCAGAAGCTGCAGACTATATTAATATGGTCAGAGACAGAGCCATGGTAGACCCTATTTCTAATAGCATGTCACAAGATGAAATGACACAAGCCATCATAGATGAAAGAGTTTTGGAACTTACTGGTGAAGGACACAGATTCTTCGATTTGGTAAGATGGGGTTTGGCTGATGATTATATGGGAGCAAATTCACTTCACGGTGATCATCCGAAATCTTTGAGTGGAGGAACATTTACAACTGGTAGAGATGAATATGTGTGGATTCCTCAATCTGAATTGGACGCAAATAGTAATCTGAATCAAAATCCAGGTTATTAAGTACGAATAGTTTTTTCATAAAAAGGAAAATGGCCATCTTGCTTATTAGATGGTCATTTCTTTTAAAATATTGAAATTAAAATCGATTCATATCTGGATTTTGTGCCTGTTTTGGTTTTCATGTAATACCGACTCATCCACCTTTACATTTGATGATAAGAGAAATATTGAGCTTGGATTTATCAATCAGATTGACGAAAAAAAGTACAATATTCTTGATTTCCATTATCTATATAATGGCGGAGGAGTAGCCGTTGCAGATTTTAACTGGTTGGAAAGATATTTTCCTTGGTGGAAATATGACTTCCTCAAAATTGTTTTTAGGTGACGAAAATCAAACATTCAAAGATGTTACATCTGAAGCTGGTTTGTCAACCACAGATTGGATCAATGGCATTTCAATAGTAGACATAAACCATGACCTCAAACCAGATATATACTTATCTGTCGGAGGACCGGATTGCGAAGATGCGTCTTGCGAAAATATCTTGTTTCTCAACCATAGCAAAGATGGCCAATTGAAATTCGAAAAAGCAGATCATAATATTGGATTAAACATTAATAGCTATAGCCAACAAGCTGTCTTTTTTGATGCTGATCTTGATGGAGATCTGGATATGTATCAGCTACAAAATTATGTCGACCCAACAAGCAAGAATTATCCAAAACCAAAAAACTATTTTTCTAAAAGCAGTTA
>JAHDDD010000064.1 GCA_020629535.1 Saprospiraceae bacterium | reverse complement strand
TTATCACATCTTCATCAGGACATTGTGCATTAAGCGATCCCAAAGCAAAGGTAAGTGATAAAGCAATAGTCAATATAATACGCATAGTGCAAATGAATTAGATCAATACCTGTCTTAAAATTAAACCATTTAGTCGATAAGATATTGCAATATTTAAAAAAGATTTAGATCTTAAATATTCTTTTAAAATTCTATAACCCTCTCTTTTATTACACTTTTATGCCCTTTTATGGTTCAACCCTTCCTCTTTTATCACACTTTCATGGTTTCAATTCCCCACCTCAAATCTGTCTTCATCTTTCCCTACTCCTTCAATAACCAACTTTCCCCACGAAGCCGGAATTGATGACTCAATTTGTTCCACTCCATTTTCTGTAATATCCAAGCCACCAAAACCCGAAAGGACCGCCTGTAACATTCCTCCTGCACCGGTAGAGAAATATGGATTGGTTCCACCAGCCGCCTCGGAGATCACTCCAAATGGGGGAACTTCATTTCGTTTGTAACTATAAGCAAAAACATCTGCCGCTTTATCTGCATCTCCCAATCGATTGTATAAGATTGACAATATGGCTGATCCCATGGCAGGTCCAGTAGGTGACATGACTGGTTCGTAATATTCAAGGTCTCTTTTGATTTGCTCCACGTCGGTATACATCTTTAACGGATACGCCAATAGGTTAACGTCTGCCTGTTTGATTTCTTCTCCCTTGTAAGTAGCATGTTCCTTGATTACGCCATCGTCAAATTTCAAGATGGGAATATTATCTGCTACGTGATCCCAATCAGGATCAGCAACAACCCCAAGTGTTTCCGCAGCCTTTGTCGCATAACGCAATGACAATATCGCCACTGCATTTGTAAAAGCATTGTTGTCTACATTTTCAGCCCATTCATCAGCAGCAACTACATTGTTGATATCATACCTGCCCTTTCCGTTACGCTCTACCCTACTAGACCAATAGTCTGCAATCTCCTTGAGCACAGGATACCCCCTTTGCTCCAACCATAATTTATCCTGCGTCACTTCAAAGTACTTCCAAAATGCCCAACCAATACATCCTGTGATGTGATGCTCAAATGGACCGGTCAATGCCCAAACTGGTGTATCCTCCGAACCGTCACCTGCAGATTCCCAAGGAAACATTGCACCTTTGTAACCATGAGAAAAAGCATTTTGCTTTGCCGCATCCAATCTTTCAAATCTATATTCAAGCAATGATCGAGCAATCTCTGGTTGCATCATAAGCAATGGTGGATACATCCATAATTCTGTGTCCCAAAAGACATGGCCATTGTAACCCAAACCTGACAAACCCATTGGTGAAAGAGAATAGGCTGTTCCTTCTCTCGCAAAAGAATACAAATGATACAATGCAAAACGTATATCCCGAGTCACATCCTCATCACCTTCTACCGTAACATTACTTTTCCACAACTCCTCCCAAGCTTGTTTGTGTCTATTCAATAATCTATCTTTACCTTCCAACATAGCGTATATGGTCAACCGTTCTGCTTCATTGTGTGGATCTTCATATTGTTCTGATGAACAAGCCGATGCCACAACACAAAATCTATAGGTTTGCCCAGCACGTAATTTTTTATGAAACTTTGTCAAATGCATATTGTAGTCCCATTCTTCATGAATAAGCTTGGGCTCAGTGCCATGACCTTCTTCAAAAATAAAACTGTTTGAGGCTGCCACTTTTACTCTTCCCGAAGGACTTAGACCAACAGAAGTCATCAACGGTATCAGCACATGCGGTCTGTCAATTTCTGCATAATAGTTTCTGACATCATTAAGATGCACTGGCGCTTCGATGACAGACATGGGCGTGATCTCAATAGCTTCCTTTGCTTTGATCTCTACAACGATCATAGACGTATAAGGTAGGTGACGCAAAGCCATCATGGTCGTTTTTACAGAAGCCTTGGTTCCAACATCAAAGGTGGTCTCCAAGGCAGCTTCTTTCATATTCAAAGTTTGCTTATAATTCTGAATATCGTTTGGGCCAATCCTCCGCTTGTCAATATCCAGATTCATGTTGACATGATTAAATGTTTTGAGGATATTCGAAACCCTGCCTCGCTGATAATAATCATAGGTACCATTCATCACAACATCTTTTACTTTCAATGGCTCTGCTGATGAAACAATCCCAATGATCCCGTTTGCTACAGTTACACCATAATAATTGGATGGATCAATATCATCAGCAACAACATTCCATGCATCTTGTGAATGCAATGCTACCCCTAAAAGCAAGGATACAATTGAAAAAAACAAAGTCTTCATGATTAAAAATTAAAAACGATAAATTATTGGTTCGCCATCATTGATCATGGCGATCAACAGTCTGGTATTCTTGTCATCAATCAATGACAATTCACGGACGACCCCTTTTAAGTCCAGTCCAGAATTTTGATCAAAGGTAAAGCCACCCTTTTGATCATTCAAGAACATCTTACCTCGACAAGCATCCAACATAGAAAATTGTGGCAACAAGTAATGATTATTCCCAGCGACAACTACATCATCATAGCCATCTTCATTATAATCATATATTGCCATCGCGTTAATACAACTCAACTGCGCTTCAGGATTCATTTTTTTAATACTGAAATTCCCATTCCCTTCATTGATGGCAATTGCGCTACTCAGATATGATACTTTTTTAATGGTGGATCTCTTTAGAATATCCGCAGGAAAAAGATCAGCTATACCTTTTGTTGCATACGCTGAATGCATCAAATTCAATTTCTTCAAACCGGGTAATTGATCAACCAAATCTCTCTTCACAATAACCGGTCGATCTTTCCCTTCTGATCGTCTGGTGATGATTTTCTCAATGGATCCATTATCATCAAAATCATTTATCCAAAGAAACAAGGTGTTCAATGAATCGGCTTGGAGGTAACTGTTTTCTCCTATATTGCCCAAGAGTAAATCCTCATCTCCGTCATTGTCAATATCTGAATATGCAACGGATTGCCAAAGCCCGGGATATTTCGATAGCTGCGTTTCAATGATATTAAATCGGCTGCCATCAAAAGACAAAATTTTTGGAGCCATCCATTCTCCTACCAACACCAGTTCCAAACCTTCATCTGGAAGAACATCAACCCATTGGGCGTCTGTGATCATACCTGCCAAATTCAAATCTGGAATCAGAAACTGTGTAGCATCCGTGAACTGTCCTCCATTGTTCACATAAATATGACTTCCTGGACTCAGACCATATTCTCCCGGAACCGACCTTGCTCCCATAAATAAATCAAGGTCACCATCTCCATCAAAGTCATGTGGAGCAAAAACAGATGTATTTTTTGTAATAGGTGGTATGGCATTGTACTCCAATTCAAATCGGCCATCATAATTTATATACAATCGGTCTCTGTATGCTCTTTTATTATAAGTAACGTTGTTACCTCCACTTCCTATCAACAAGTCTTGATCGCCATCATTATCAAAATCAAAGAAAATGGCTTCTGTATCCTCAAACGCCTTAAACTTTGCAAAATAATCTTGTTGGACCTTTACATGTTGATTTCCTTTTGACACATACAAAGATCCGTCAAATCCAGCAGCAGAACCAACATAATAATCTGTGACTCCGTCTTCATTAATATCGGCTGCTGCCAAACAAGGTCCTTCTTTTGATAGTTGAAATGGAATGTTTCTTTCATAGAAGAAATCAACATATTCATCTTCCTCATGTTTGGTTATGAAACTATCTTCAAGTTCAAAAAATGGATTCGTCTCAGATCCTCGAACAGGATTGAACAAACTTTTATTATTGTAAATTATCTCATGATACTCATTGATTACGAGACCTTCTTCCATTTGAGACTTTCCATCGGGCCAGTCAATGCGAACACTATCAATTTTCTCTATCTCTCCAACACCAATATTTACACGACGATCGACAGATGATTGAAATCCTCGGGCTGGGAATACCTCCCTGAAAAACTCTTGCCCGTTGGCGTATACACGTACTTTCGAACCGAAAGCCATCTTGTTCGATCCTTCATATCGCAAGGAAAAGCCAATGAAGTTATTTTTCGAATCATTCCTGTACAATTGGACCGGAGCATTGACATTGTTAATGACAAGATCAAGATCGCCATCATTGTCTAAATCTCCATAAGCGGCACCATTAGAAAAACTTGTTTTGGTTATCCCCCAAGCATCTCCATTATCAATAAATTTTAATCCATCCTTATTCTTGAAAAATTTGTTTTTCAATGGTACAGAAGGCATCTTGGCGATGATAGAATCGACCGCTTCTTTATTCCCACTCAAGACCATTTTTTGAATCACGTCATTTGCAAAGAAGTCGATAAAGTCCTGATCAATGACATCGTGCAAAATACCATTGGATACGAATAGATCATTAAAGCCATCATTGTCTGCATCAAAAATCAATGCACCCCAACTCCAATCAGATCTGGCAACACCCGCATAAAAAGAAATTTCATTGAACATTCCTGCTCCGTCATTTAGTTGCAGTGTATTGTGCATGAACTGATTGTAAAAACCATTTTTGACCTTTAGGTTTCTTAAATTGATATTGTCGAATGTTGTGGTCGTCTTCAATCGATACTCATCATCAGGAAGCATATCTGTAACGAAAATTTCTGGAGCGCCATCATTGTTTATATCTGCCATATCGGCACCCATGGAAGAATGTGAAAGATGAGAAATCCTATCTTCCAACTCTTCAGCGAAGCTTCCATCTTTCTGATTGATATACAAATAATCTCTTTCAAAAAAGTCATTCGAAACGTATACATCTGGCCAGTTATCTCCGTTCACATCGCCAACTGTTATTCCTAACCCAAAACCTATGAGGCTGCCATAAATACCTGCCTGTTCTGATACATCCGTAAAGCTTCCTCCATCATTGCGCATCAATTTATCTCCACCTCCTTTCAGAAAATCTGCAACTGGCCAATCTTTCGCGCGCAAGTCTCTTTTGTTGCTATAATTTAATGTGTTTACTGGTATGAAGCTGTTGTTCAAAATGTAAACATCTAAATCACCGTCTCGATCATAATCAAAAAAGGAGGCATGGGTTGTGTATCCTCCATCATCTAATTTGTATTCTTGTGCTCTATTTTCAAACTTGTTATCCCCTAAGTTTATAAACAACGAATTTTTTTGATCTCTGTCTCCACTGTATCCTGCATTGCAAACGTATATGTCCAATAAGTTATCATTGTTGATGTCAACCAAAGTTACTCCTGTACTCCATTTATCCAATTCTCCCACCCCCGCTGCCTCAGTGATATCTTCAAATTTTAAATCGCCTTTTCCTAGATACAATTTATTGCTTCCCAGATTTGATGTTAGGTAAATATCGGCAAGCCCATCATTGTTGATGTCACCAATGGCTACTCCACCACCATTATAATAGTTTCTGTAAGCAAATACATTAAAGTCTTTGGTGTAACTGATATCATTTTGGAAATTCAACCCAGTCTGCAAAGAATCCAATTCCTGAAATAAAGTTGGACCGGAGACTGTTGGTTGGCTACTTTTGTTTTGTTCATTCTCACATGCAGCAAAAATCAGAGCCAAAAGAAAAATTACCGATATGAAGCTAGACCTTTTCATCTTTTTTCAATGCTAAACATTTTAAGACCTGCCTCATTTTGTGCAGCGAGAATATACATCTTATCGTTGACTGAAATCTTATTCAACTGACGTACCTCTGCATGCGCTGGATAAGCTTCAAGATTCTCAACTGAAAATTCCTTACCTTCATTATTGATCAACACAATGCCCCAATCAGCATCATATCTTCCCATCTGTACATTGCAATAATAAAAGTTACCTCCTGGAATTAAATCAACAAATCCGTCTTCATTGACATCAACAGCAACTGCGGTTTTGTAACTGGTATATTGCATTTCTTTTGGTAATTCCAATGGCTTGAAATTCATATTACCTTCGTTGATCAAAACCATTGATTCAAAAAAATCTGCCTCAAATACCGTTGCCTTGCTCAACGCTTCAGACCCAACGATCTCGCTCACAGTTGCCTCTGCAAAATCTTTCGCGTACAAATATTTTTTCTTCAAATAAGGCATTTGCTTTTGCAATTCCTTTAAATTACTAAAAATGATCTCTCGATCACCTACAAAGTACGTGAGTATTTGTTCCTTGGTTCCATTCTCATCAAAATCACCATGATACATTTTAATCCTTTGATCTTTGGAGGCTTTGATTCTTGCATTCAAACCAAGATTTCCACAAAAAATATCCAGATCTCCATCATTGTCAAAATCAAAACTGATTACACCATTCCACCATCCACTGGAAGAAAAAATTGTTTTTTCATTTAATTGACCATTTACATTTTCCAGCAATGAAATTCCGCCCCATTCTTTGGCGATCAAAATATCATCGTCGCCATCACCATCGAAGTCTCCGGTCTCTGAATCTTTGATAAACCCAATATTCGGATCACCGTTTAGAAATTTTTCTGATTGATCTTCAAACATTCCATCTGGATTCAATGAAACTATATATGATCTCGTAGGTGTTCCGTATTCTCTTGGAAATGCACGAGCTCCGAAAAACAATTCCTTTGTCCCGTCTTGATCAATGTCACATACAGACACCGTTGATCCTGTCAAATGAACACCTTGAAAAGCGGATTCTGACCTTGTCAATACTCCACCTTCATTGAGATACAACAATGGTCTGGTGTACTCACTGTTTAATCTATATTCATTGCCTCCGGTGGCTACTACAAGATCTGTGTCATCATCATTGTCGATGTCGACCATAAGTGCATCCACCTCCTCAAATATGGAATCTTTGCTTGTTCCTACCAACTGAACTTTTGAAAAATCCCCATTCCTTTTTTGAATATACATGGCACTGTTTCTTCTTTTGGCTGCACCCACATATACATCTGTCAATCCATCATTATTGATATCACCCAATGCCATGGCGGGTCCATCTGATGAAGTTGCAAAAGGTATCAATGGTTCACGGTTGAATTCTACAAAAGGATTTTCATCATGAACAAAGTTTACTCCTTTTTCATCTGTTACATCGCTTGCATAATATTTGCACGGCTTCCTTAATTCGTTAAAGTTAAAAGTCGCCATTCCCTCTGTGTATGCAACTTCATTTTCTCCATTCTCCCAACTTTGCAGCGTCTTGTACGTTTTGTCTGGCCAAATGATGGTAATGGTCATTAAACTATCCGAAGGCAAAATCAAATTATTCAACATACTGGACTGGAAGCCTCTCGAAGAGAAATGATGATACAATTGTTTTCTATTCGTATACTCGGCAACGACGTATGTACCTAAAGCGTTGGTATTGCCTTTAGGTCCATCAAGTTTTAACTTCACAAAGTTCTCTGGGTTTTCATTGTTTCTGTAGATGAATAATTGGTCATTGATATTATTACAAACCAAATCATAATCACCATCATTGTCGAGGTCGGCATAAGCTGAACTGTTTGAGTAACTCATTTTGTGTTTTCCAATCTCCCCTTCAATATCGGCAAACTGCAAATTCGTGGACCCGAGGTAAAACTTATTCTTCAACTTTATCTCGGGTATTTTATCCAACACAGACATGTCTTCTTCCTTCAGTTTATCAAATTGAATCTTCGCTTGGATTTCATTGCCAGAAATGAAATTGATATAATCAATATCATTCATCCGTTTAGGAATACCATTGGAAATAAATAAATCCTGATGACCATCTAGATTCATGTCAAAGAAGAGTGGCGTCCACGACCAATCCGTTGCATGGATGTTGGCGTAAGCACCAATTTCCGAAAATCGATCGTTCCCATTGTTCAATTGTAGATTATTTCTTGCATATTGATGGTTGTAACCATAACCCAATTTGAAATTAAAAATATCAAGGGCATCTTCTCCTTCTGACATTTTTAAAATCTTAGGGTCTTCTGGCAACATATCCAATGAAACAATATCAAGATCAAGATCGGCATCGATATCAGCCATGTCCACACCCATTGAAAATCTGCTGGTATGTTTCATTTGATCGACCAGCAAATCTTTGAATGTACCATCACCTTGATTGATATATAGATAATCATTTTCATGAAAATCATTGCCGACATAAATGTCTGGATATCCATCCAAATTCACGTCGCCAAACGCCATACCCAAACCATATCCTATCACCGAACTATGAATTCCAGACTCCTTGGTAACCTCTGTGTATGTGTTTCCATCATTTCTAAAAAATCTGTCTCCAGATTTTTCGTCATAGGTATTTAAGAATTCTTCCCGTTGACCAAAAGTACCATTGTGATGAAGAGAGTGATTCATGAGAAACATATCCAGATCTCCATCAAGATCATAATCAAGAAATCCAGCTTGTGTACTGAAACCTTGAAAATCCAGACCCCACTCCGCTGCTTGTTCTGTGTAGCTTGGAATATTATTTTCATCAATTCCTGTGCAAATGAATAACTTGTTCTTGCAGTCCAAATGCCTGTATGCGCCAACTTGTGAAAGGTAAATATCATTCAGACCATCAGCATTGACATCAGCGATCGCGACGCCATTGGTCCAACTATTAGGACCACCATCTACTCCAGTTTCTTTGGATACATCATTGAACTTCAATCCGCCTTGATTGAGGTAAACTTTTTCTTGATCAAGATTTGAGCTCATTACCAAATCTTGGAGCCCATCATTGTTTAGGTCTGCAACGCCAAGGCCACCTCCATTGTAATAATACATGTAATTGAGAATGTTCAAGTCCAATTTTACAGGGAGATCATTTGAAAAATCAATACCTGTTTGTGAAGGGCTCAACAAGGTGAATTGATTCCCAGTTGAAGAGGAGTTGCTATCATTCTCGCAAGAAGAAAATACCAATAAGGTTATGATGAAGGACCAATATTTCACCATTCTCAAGGATAAGAAAAAAAGGCCATCCCTTTTTACATGGATGACCTTTTTCTTTATGAAAAAACTAATTTATTAATAACCTGGATTCTGAACTAGGTTAGGATTTCCAGCCAATGAAGCTGCTGGAATCGGGAACAATAGTTGTGCATCAGAAGATGCTGGCTTTTCTTGCCAAGCATCAGTGAACTTACCAAATCTAAGTAGGTCAGTTCTTCTGTGTCCTTCCCAATAAAGTTCTCTACCTCTTTCAGCCAACATTCCAGCCTCATCAATTGATGATAATGTGGATGCGCCTCTAGCTTCTCTTAATGTATTCACCATATCCAATGCTTCTGCACTAGATCCAGTTCTCATCAAAGCTTCTGCTTTCATTAACCATACATCAGCGAACCTATAATATACATAATCATTGTCAGCGTTATCTCCAGATACATAATCAATAGGATACTTGATTACTCGGATACCAGTTACCTCAAGATTGTCTCCAGATTCTTGAATGGCAACTTCTTTTGTAAACGCCAATGGATTACCTTTTCTGTCTTGTAATTCGTTTCCATCTTGATCAACTTGCTGACCAATCAAGAAACCGGCATTGATACCTGAAACATCTGTCATTCCAGCATAATCAGCTCCTTGTCTGACGTCATCGTCTTCAAAGCTCATGTAGAAATCTCCAAGTGTACAGAAACCATTCCATCCTGAAGGATTCTGATTATAGTGAAGAGTACAGAACCATCTTGATCTTACGTTACCAGAACTTGACCCTCCGATGTTTTCTCCAGTGTAAATATTCTCTGTTGAAAGTTGATCGTTAGAAGGAGCAAAGTTGTCAAAGTAATTTGTTGCAACTGAATAACTACCTGAGTTAATCAATTCATCGGCCAAACTTATAACAGATTCCATATCACCATTTTCAAATGTTGGTGCCGCTCTGTTCAAGTACATACCTTTGTTCAACAAAGTCTTCATTTTCAAAACTTTCGCAGCATCTTTATTTGCTCTGTTTGTAGGACCATCAGGCAAATCACCGAGAATCGCGTCTACTTCAGAAAGAATAAAGTCAATGGTTTGCTGCGGCTGCAATACTTCTGCATCACTTAAGATGTCAGATGGGTCGCTTCTAAATGGAACCTGGCCCCATCCATCCAATACAGAATTCATAACAAAAGCTCTGATAAATCTTGCTTCTGCAGCATCCTGTGTTGATGGATTAAATTGCAATAAGTTACTCGTTGAAAATACAATCTGAAGTAATTCACTAAATGTACTACTCAAAAATGCATGATCTGCATCCCAAGTGTGGTTGTGAAGTGATCTCCAGATACCGTTATCGTCCCAGTCAGGTCCTCTCGTTGGACCCATGGTTTCATCTGATGTGTGTTGTTGAGCTGCCCAGAATCTTGATTGATCCATATAAGGTAGTCTCATGGCGTCATACGCACCTGCAAGCAATGCAGCAGGATCAGGCGTAGCGCCTTGCGGAAGATCTTCTCTTAATTCCTCTTCCAAATCAGTACAGCCCATCACAGCAAATACTGAAATCAATGATAGTAATAATAATTTTTTCATTTCCTTAGCTTGTTTAGAATGATGCATTAATACCCAACAAGAATGTTCTTGCTGATGGATAAGGAATATATTCAATTCCTGCAGAAGGAATTCCGTTTCTCAAATTCACTGTATTAATCTCAGGATCAAATCCTGTATAATCTGTAATCAATAATAAGTTGTTACCAGACAATGAAACAGAGATATTATCAAATGCACTGATGGCACCAAGATCATATGAAATTACTGCGTTGGCAAGTTTGATAAAGTTTCCTGATTCAATATATCTGCTTGAAGATGCAATCGGATTCGCAATACTTTCGTTCGCACTTCCAATCAAGTTTGCATCTACGTTTCTGTTTCCAAGGTTACCAATTGGTATTACTGACATTGCCGTGTTGTTGTATAAGTCATGACCGAAAGCTCCGTTCCAGTTCATTCCAATATTCAATCCTGCAACATCTAAACCAAGACTCAAACCAGCAATGATATCTGCATTTGGATCACCCATCAACATAGGGTTACCATCGTTTGCATAGATACTGTTTCCTGATTCATCCAATCCTTGGTAATCTCTTACGAAGAATGTATTCAATGGCATTCCGTCAACGTGCTTTTGTACAAAAGCTCCACTTGATCCCTGACCAAATAGATTACCCGTAAGGATATCCGCACCAGAATAATTTCTCAACTCATTAGTCAAGAATGCAAGATTCAAACCTACATTGAAACCCAATGATTCAGTATCAACGATGAATGTCGTCAATCCGATCTCAACACCTGAATTAACCAATTCACCATCGATGTTTTTCCAAGCTCTCAACGGAGGACCTGGTTCTGAAACAACAGGATCAAGCAAAAGGTTTGAAGTAACTCTGTTATAATATTCAATGGTACCTGCTACTCTATAATCAAACATTCCAAAATCAACACCAACATTTATAGTTGATGATTCCTCCCATTGTAGATCTGGATTTCCTGGATTTTCTTGTCCAATACCTGCATTATTTAGCAATCCGAATCTGTTAAGTGCTGAACCTGCTGGGAATTCCTGGTTTCCAGTAATACCCCATCCAGCTCTCAACTTAAGATTGTCAAAGGCTGCTGCACCCAACATGCTACCAAGATCATATGCAATTGCAAATGATGGGAAAACACCATATTTATTGTTATCTCCAAACTTAGTAGAACCGTCAGCTCTCAATGTAGCTGTAATGTTCAAGTTGTCTCCAACTCCAACGTTCGCTCTACCAAAAAATGATTGCAATTCTGAAATTGGATTTGCAAATGAGAAGGTTTGTCTGTTGTCATTGTTTGAATTTTGAAGCGCATACACGATGTCAACATTGTCCGTCACATCATCAAATCCAAATCCTCCAAATGCATATCCGCTAAAATCAAATTTCTGATATTCATATCCTACCAAAAGGTTCAATCCTAAGCTGCTGCTTAGATCTGTATTGAAGTTCAATGTGTGTGAATGAAGGTTTGTAACCAATTGGTTTGATGAGAAACCAGCAAAACCCAATCCTTCGATTCCTTGAACATTGATATCTTTTGTGATCGTACCTCTTGTGATACCTGTACCATAGTTGATACCAAATCTGTATCGGTATTGAAGGTTGTCAGTGATATTCACAAAAGGAGAAATACTTCCCAAAAGAGATGTTGTATTTGCGATCTCATTATGTGCTGACAATAATTGAAGTGGATTGATGGTCGTCGCACCTACTCCTTCATTGTTCAATGCAGTCGTAAATTCACCATTGGTGGTCAACGGTATGGTTGGATTCCATTGCAATGCCTGACCAACTAAGTTTCCTGTAAATCCTGCATTGGTAGAAATCGGAGCAATGTCTTCTGTCGTATGTGAAGAAACAACAAAGAAATCAACACCCGCTCTGTCATTGAAAGCATCATATTGAGCATTCAATGTTCCTGAGTATCTTTTGATTCCTGATTCCTTTATAACTCCTTGTACATTTTGGTAGCCTGCAGAGAATCTAACTCTTGCATTCTCTCCTCCAGTACCAACTGAGAAATTGTAGTTTTGAATGTTACCGTTTCTCGTAATTTCATCAAAAGCATCTGAAGATCCTCCACCGTCACCAGATGTGAGACCATACTGATTGAGTGCAGATCTGTAACCTGCAGCATCCAATACATCATACTTCTTTAAGACGTTTGACACACCCGCAGAAACATTGAAATTCATTTGAACATCACCTTCTCTTGCTTTCTTGGTCGTAATCTGGATAACACCATTTGATGCTCTGGCTCCATAAATTGCAGCAGCAGATGCATCTTTCAATACGTCAATTGACGCGATGTCACTTGGATTCAGAAAGTTAAGAGGGTTTGAGTTTTCGATGTTTCCGATATCAGTAGTCAACAAACCAGCTTTGGCAGTTCTACCATCCAAAGGAACACCATCAACAACATAAAGCGGATCTGCTCCTGCTCTAATTGAGTTATTACCTCTCACCTTCACAGTCGCCTGACCACCAGGTTGACCTGAATTATTGATCACATTTACACCAGGAACTCTTCCCTGAAGAAGTTGATCTGAGGAAATAACAACCCCTTTGTTGAAGTCGTCTTCTTTCAATGAAGCAACGGATCCCGTGAGATCTCGCTTCTTGACTGCACCGTATCCGACAACCACTATCTCATCAAGAAGGGCTCCGGCTCCGAGAGCAACGTTTACAACTGAGCTTTCACCTATTGTGATTTCCTGATCAGAATATCCGGCATACGAAATGACCAGAACATCTGCATCTGCAGGAACATCAAGTGAAAAGCTACCATCGATGTCTGTGATTGTTCCAACTGTGGTCCCTTTGACCAAAACATTGGCGCCAATCAGTGATTCACTCGTCTCTCTGTCTGTTATTACACCTGTTATTGTTCTTTGAGCGTAGCTTGAACCCGCTAAAAGGACAAAACAAAACAGCAGAAAAACATTGGTAAATAGTTTTTTCATCTGATAATTGTTCGTTTTAGTTAAAAATGTTTTTTCTATTGGTTAAGCTTGGAAATTAAGTATAAACTACTGAAATGTACAACGCTTTTTGTGAAAAATTTGAAGAATGGCCCTCCTTTTGATGAAAATTTCACGTAATCGTTGCCGAAATACTCAGTATACTGAAAACATTGATCATGTTAGCTAAAACCTGACTCCTCCATTCCATAAAAACCAACAATTTATCGTAACTTTTCGAAAATTAACGAGAAGTTTATGCCACCTCGAACACGCCTCAAAGACATTGCAGAATCTCTCAATGTATCAATTGCTACCGTCTCCAGAGCATTGAATAATAAATTCGATATCAATGCCGAAACGAGAAATGCCATTCTCAAAAAAGCTGAAGAACTCAATTACAGACCCAATGCATTGGCGGTCTCATTGCGAAAAAATGAAAATTTTACCATCGGAGTAATCCTGCCCAGCGTAGACCACTATTTTTTTTCAACGGTTTTGAAAGGTATAATGAACAAAGCACATCAAGCCAATTATCTGGTCATCATTGGCGAGTCAAACCATAACCCTGAAAGAGAAAAAGAACTCATCAATCAATGCGCAACGCATTGTGTCACCGGCCTTATCATCTCACTTGCAAGCACAGACATTAACCATGAAAATTTGAAATTTATAAAATCAAATAGAATACCTTATGTGCTAGTAGACAGACCCTCCAAAAATGAAGATGACACATTTGTCAAATATGATGATGAAGGAGGGGCACGATTAGCAACAGAGCATCTAATTGCCCAAGGCTATAAAAAAATTGCCATGCTAAAAGGCAAGGATTCTTGCAGCATATCTGAAAGCCGTTTTAATGGATACACAAAAGCATTGCTGAAAAGAGGAATGGCGGTCGACCATGATCTGATAAGAAGCAGTTCCGCTGCTCAAGGACCGGAAGATGGATATTTTCTCAGCAAAGAATTGCTTTTAAGCAAAAAGAAACCTGACGCCATTTTTTGTGTAAATGATGATATCGCGGCCGGCGTGTATCAAGCATCTCAAGAATTAAATCTCAATATTCCCGATGATCTTGCGGTAGTTGGCTATAGCAATTCAATTATTTCCAAACACCTTTCTCCTACATTGACCACAGTGGTACAACCTGGCGCCGACATGGGCGAACAGGCCTTCGATTTTTTACAACAAATTTTGATTGGTAATTCTTCTAAACTGTCCCGAACATTCGATGCACGATTGCTGGTCAGAGAATCAAGCTGCAAAGTAATTTGAATGGGTAATTGATAATGAGTAACTAATAATTAGCATAAATTTTTTAGAAGGAAATTCCGCATTAAAGAATTGGCCGTTAAGTAATAATTTTGGAGTTCTCTTATTTTCCAATACTTGGTACATTAAGCTCAAAGAAGCATAGCCTTCCCGATTTGGTGGGTGTGGGAGCCAGCCATTGAGGGCCGCTTTAAATCGGGATGATTTTTTGGTTTCGTTTTTCATCTAGGAAAAA
>JAHDDD010000063.1 GCA_020629535.1 Saprospiraceae bacterium | reverse complement strand
GATCCTAAATAATTTAAAATGAAAATGATGAAAAAATTAATCATACTATCCTCGTTTTTATTCCTTGGGATCTATGCCCATGCCCAAAAAACGGGTGATGTTCTTATCAAAAACGGAACAGTCATTACAATCACAGACGGGGTTAAAGAAAACACTGATGTCTTGATTAGAAACGGAAAAATCAAGCAGATAGGTGAAGGCATTTCCGTATCTGACATCGAAGTCATTGATGCGGAAGGAAAATTTGTCATGCCTGGTATCATTGATGCACATTCACACATCGCCTTAGATGTGGTCAATGAAGCAAGTAATCCAGTCACTGCTGAAGTTTCAGTTGGTGACGCATTAGACCCATACGACGTTTCTGTATACAGAGCATTGGCTGGTGGGGTTACCATCTCTCATGCCATGCATGGTTCAGCCAATGCCATTGGTGGGCAATGTGAAACCATCAAACACAGATATGGTGTTACCGACCCTGAAGAAATGAGAATGGATGGCGCACCGAGAACCATAAAGTTTGCCCTAGGCGAAAACCCAATGCGTGTACATGGTGAAGGGATCGGCATTGTCCCTAGAACAAGGATGGGAATGGAGCAAGTATTCAGACACGCTTTCGAACAGGGCAAAGCATATATGCAAGCTCAAAAAGATTATGCAGCTGGAAAGCTTGATGTTCCTCCATTGTATAACACAAGATCCGAAGTGATGGCTGATATTCTCAAAGGTGATATCATCATTCATTGTCATTCATATAGAGCAGATGAAATTTATATGCTACTCAAAGTTTTGGAGGACTATGGTGTGAAAAGAATTTGTTTTCAACATGTGAATGAAGGATTCAAAGTGGCACCTGAACTGGCAGCTTATGGTGCACATGCATCTGTTTTTTCAGATTGGTGGGCCTATAAATTTGAAGTTTATTATTCAACAGCTTACAATGCAGCCATTCTCACACGAAACGGAGTTGTTACCTCTATCAATTCTGATTCAGGTGAGCTAATTCGTCATCTTTATCATGAGGCGGCAAAGACACAACGTTATGGCGATTTGTCTGACGAAGAAGCATTGAAATTAATCACTATCAACCCTGCTATTCAATTGGGTATTGACGACAAAGTTGGTTCATTGGAAGTTGGGAAAGATGGAGATGTAGTTGTTTTCGACAATCACCCTTTGTCAATATACGCTGTACCACAACAAACGATTGTAGATGGTGTTATTCGATTTGACATCAATGAAGATCAGGCTGATATGAGAATCGATGTTGATCCAGAAGAAACATTGCCAGCATTTTATGAAGCTGCAGGTCATGACCATGAAAATGATGGTTGCATGCATGGAGTTTCAGAATTACATAACCATAAACACTAAGAACATGAAAGGAATATTGAGAATTTGCATTTGTTTGTTCTTTGGGATTTCATTGCAAGCACAACAAGTTGAAAAATCCACCTATGGAGATGTCCTTCTAAAGAATGCTACTTTGGTCACGGTTACCAATGGTAATATCCAATCTGACTTACTCATAAAAGATGGTAAAATCGCCTCAATTGGTGAAGCCATATCTTCTGAAGGTGCAGTTGAAATTGATTGCTCAGGTAAGTTTGTATATCCTGGTTTTATCGATGGAGGAACAAAGTTGGGTCTCGCTGAAATTGGGGCAGTTTCATTGACACAAGATCACGATGAAAAAGGTACGTATACTCCACATATGCAAGCATTGACTGCAGTCAACCCCAACTCTGTTTCAATTCCTGTAACGAGGGTCAATGGTGTGACAACAGTATTGACTGTTCCAAGCGGTGATCTCTTACCGGGAACGGCAGCACTCATCAATCTTCATGGCTACACTCCAGATCAAATGTATGCTGGATTTAAAGGGATGGTTTTGAATTTTCCATCTACAGGTAAGAGAGGAAGATGGGACAAAAGGAGTGAGGAGGATATCAAGAAAGACAGTGATAAAGCTTTGAAGAAACTGAAAGAATATTGGAACCAGGCAAAAGTCTATGCTAAACTTTCCAGTTCTAACACATACAACCCTCAGTTAGAAGCCAGTAAAGAAGTTGCTTTAGGAAATGCACCTATGATGATTGAGGTTAATAAAAAAGCAGACATCCTTGCTGCCATTGATTGGGTGAACAAGGAAGAAATTAAAGCCATTTTTACAGGTGTCTCTGAAGGATGGCGAGTAGCAGATTCGCTGGCAAAATACAACATCCCGGTTATCACTGGACCAATTCTTCAAACACCATCAAGATCATCAGATAAATTTGATGCACCTTATAGAAATGCAGGAAGAATGCAACAAGCAGGTGTCAAAGTCGCCATTCGAACCAATGAAACAGAAAATGTTAGAAACCTACCTTTCAATGCAGGTTTTGCAGCAACCTACGGTATGGGTGTTGAGGAAGCATTGAAAGCAATAACCATTGTACCTGCAGAAATATTTGGTGTTGCAGATCAATTGGGCAGTCTTGAAGAAGGTAAAGTTGCAAACTTGTTTGTTTGTGATGGTGATCCATTTGAAATGAAAACGAGGATTTCACACTTGTTTATAGAAGGTTGGAATGTTCCTATGGAAAGCAGACATACTTTGCTTTATGATGAATTTCTGGAAAGAGATCCTGGTGTAAAATTAAATAAAGACTGATGTGGCAAGAACAAGATAATAAGCTCCAGGCGAGATTTGAATTTAAAAACTTCAGAGAAGCATTTGCATTCATGTCTGAGGTAGCCATCGAAGCAGAAAGAATGAATCACCATCCTGATTGGACCAATGTGTGGAATAAAGTCAGTTTTAAGCTAAATACACATGATGCCGGTGGAATTGTAACTGACAAAGACCGGAAATTGGCGGAAACCATTGATGGAATATTCAAAAAATATAGTTAGCAATAAGAAAGAAATTTTCAACCCACAGAAATATTCAAATTATATCAATTTTCAGTTGCGCAAAAGATTTAACTTTGCAGCACTAAAAATGAATCCGCATGGCTAAGATCGATCTCATCATGCCCAAAATGGGCGAAAGTATTATAGAAGCTACCATATTAAATTGGGTGAAAAATGTTGGAGACCCAATTGAAGAAGATGAAACCATTTTAGAAATAGCCACTGACAAAGTAGATTCTGAAATACCTTCCCCAGTTGATGGCGTTTTGGTAGAAATTTTAAGACAAGTTAATGATGTCGTACCGGTAGGCGAAGTGATTGCTCGAATCGAAACCGAAACTGATAACGTCGCCGCAACACCAAGTGTGGAAGAAAGTCCTCAGGTTCAAAATGTAGCAGCCACAGCCGTAAGCACTTCTACTCCGGTCCAAATAGAAACTCCGGCTTCTCAACCAGCTGTTCAGAATGCAGGACCAGCTCCAACTACTACCAGCGTCCAAACAGGAAATGGAAAAATACCTGCTAGAAGTCAGGGAAGATTTTACTCTCCTTTGGTAAGGAATATTGCAACTCAAGAGGGCATAAGTGTCCAAGAATTAGACAATATTCAAGGGACCGGAATGAAAGGCCGTGTCAGCAAAAAAGATTTACTCAATTATATTGAAGCTAGAAATGCAGGGAATCAGGTTCTGGGTGTTAGTCCGGCTGCCATCTCACAACCCCAGGTAACCACTCAAGCACAGATTACACAAACTTCACCTGCTCCAGCACCAACTCCTCAGAGAACGCATACACCTCCACCGGTAACCACTGATGGAAATGTTGAGATCATTGAAATGGATCGTATGCGAAAGATGATCGCTGATCACATGGTGATGTCAAAGCACACATCTCCTCATGTCACATCATTTGTTGAAGCAGACGTGACTAAATTAGTCAACTGGAGAAACAGGATCAAAGATGAATTCTCAGCTAAGTACGGCGAGAAAATCACCTACACTCCAATCTTCGTTGAAGCAGTTGTGAAGGCCATCCAGGATTTTCCAATGGTCAATGTTTCTGTGGATGGAACAAGAATTTTGAAAAAGAAAAATATCAATATTGGTATGGCCACGGCCTTACCTTCTGGAAACTTAATCGTTCCAGTGATAAAAAATGCCAATGGATATAATTTGATTGGACTTACTCAGCAGGTTAATTCTCTTGCCTCAAGAGCAAGAAATAATAAATTAAAGCCTGAGGAAATTCAAGGAGGAACATTCACGTTAACGAATGTAGGCACCTTTGGTAACGTAATGGGAACCCCAATTATCAATCAACCACAGGTAGCAATTATGGCTGCAGGAGCAATAAGAAAGAGACCTGCAGTACTCGAAACACCAGATGGAGACGTTATAGCTATAAGAAACATGATGTTTTTGTCATTGTCTTACGATCACAGGGTAGTTGATGGTTTCCTCGGAGGTTCTTTTTTGAGGAGAGTGGCTGACTACCTCGAAGCTTTTGACGAAAACAGAAATATATAATTTTCACACCATATTCTTTATATTTGAGGTAGTTATACCTTAAATAAATTAATTATATATTTTCAAAATTAGATGCATCCAATAAAGATTTGTTTTGCAATAGTATTTTATTTGCTCTTAGGCAATACATCTCTGCTATCTCAATCGGCACTCAAAAAGGCCAATAAATATCTAAATGCAGGGAAATACGAACTCGCACTACAGCAATTAGAAGGTATAAAAGGTATAGCCAACAACCCGAAAGCCCTCGCCACCAGAGGTAAGTGCTTTTATCACACCAATGAATTGACCGCAGCGGCCAAAGACTTAAGCAACGCTTTTGAAAATGGCAATAAGGACCCAGAATTAAAATACTTCATGGGTCGAATAAATCACCATAAAAGAAATTACAAAGACGCAGTTTTCTTTTACAAGGAATATTTAAAAGAGCTGAAATCAAATGAAGAGCTCAAACCTGATGTTGCATTGCATATTAAACATGCTTTCTCAGGAATGAGATCAGAATACACCAACGTCGATATTGGATTGGTGGAAAACTCAGGAAATCTGATTAATACAAAATATGATGAGATCAGCCCAATCCCATCTCCCAACTATTTGAATAGATACTATTACTCATCAAATATCGCCCAAGATAACTTCGACATCTTCGGTGCAGAAATGATGGAAGGCCAATGGCAACAAGGCGGATTCATCCATTCTTCATTGAACACAAATGAAAATGAAATCCTTCAAGATTGTAGTCAAGATGGGTCAGTCCTTATGTTTATGAGAGGTCAAGGAGATAGAGACAATAGAATTTATCTAAACAGATATTCAGAGAACACACACAGGCAAAGGGTTCTTTTTTCAGAAGTCAAAGCCATCACAGGTGATCAAGACATCTATCTTATCAATGATGAGATGATGATCTTTGCGAGTAATAGACCAGGTGGTTATGGTGGCTACGATTTATACATCTCAAAATTCACATCAAAAGGATGGACCAAACCCAAAAATCTCGGACCGGAAATCAATTCAGCTTTTGATGAGAGATACCCATTTATAAATGAAGCGCAAAACCTGCTTTTCTTCTCTTCCAATAGAACAGAAAGTATTGGAGGCTTTGATATTTTTTCAGTCACAAAAAGTGGAGATGATTGGAAAAAGATTACTCACTACAACTATCCATTGAATTCTCCTGGAGATGATATCCAGTTCAGAATTCAGGAAAGTGGACACCAGGCATATTTCGCTTCTGATCGAAAAGCTGACTCCGAAGGTGGCTTTGACATCTATTCTGCATTTCTAAGAAAGGGATTTGAAGTTCATACATCAGAAGCTAGTCGTCCCATTGCATTGATTCGTTCAAGTGTCAAGGATGAAAAATACAAAGATGTGGCAGTTGAACCTTCAGACGAAGCTGAGATTATTGAAGAAGATAATTCCATCACAGAATCAATTGATTCAGAGAAGGAAGAAGAAATTATTATAACAGAAATAAGGCCAGAAGAAGAAACACTCGAAGCTGAAGAAACCATTGAAGAAAAAGTTGAAGAAGTTGAAATCCAAAAAGAAGAACTTGCAGAAGCCATTGAAAAAGAGACCGAAGAGAATAGCAAAAAAACAGTAGTTGAAGAATTGATCGAAGAAGAAATCAATGAAGAACAAATTGCTGAACAGGAAGTAGAAGATCCGAAAGAATCGGTAGACGAAATAGTCGAAGAACTAGAAATCCAAAAAGAAGAACTTGTAGAAGCCGCTGAAAAAGAGACCGAAGAAACAGCTTCACAAATTATTGATCAACAAGAAATGGTCAAAGAAGAGGTTATTGAAGAAACCATCAATAATGAAGATATCGTTGAACAGGAAGTAGAAACTCCAAAGGAATCGATCGAACAAATAGAAAAAGAAGTTGAAGAGACGGTTGTGCAAGAAAAGGAGGAAGTTGAAAAAATAAATGGATCTAGCGAGCTCATTGCAAAAAGTGAAGAAGAACTTTCTGCCTCTACAGATAATGAGATGGAACTTCTTGAAAGCAAAAAAGATATTCAAAAGAAAGAAAGTACCGTTGTTAAGCCTGAAAAAAATCAACGCAAATCAGAAGGTGACAATATCATCTTAACGGCAGATATTGATCCAGAAATCTTGATTCAGCCAATCATCTATGAGACTGAAGAAGAAATTCTTGATGATAGAAACATAAAAATTCTGAATCAATTGGCAGGTATCATGAAGGATGACAAGTTATCTAAAGTGATCTTGACATGTCATTCTCTACCTGAAGGTTTACCTGAATTTGAACTAATGTTTGGAATCAGAAGAGCTGAAATGGTTTCCAAATTTTTACAAGATAAAGGCATATCAGAAAAGCGAATTGTTCTTAAAGGGGTAGGCTCCGCATATCCATACGTTAAGAAAATTCTTGATGACGAACTATACAAGAAAAACAAAGGATTCAATAATCGAATCGATCTTAAACTGGTCAACACAAGAAAGACCTTTGGCATCGAACAACCTTCTATAAATGAAATTCTATTGAACCCTTCGTATGAACTTTTTCAAACCGTAACTGAAGATGTTTATTTCAGAGTTAGAGTTCATGAGACCAAAAAGAAGATGTACAAAAATGCAATCCTAAGATATTACAATGATCTCATGATTGAGCGGAATTTGGTTGAAGGCAGTTATAAATATCATGTCGGCCTGTACACGGAATTCAAAAAAATATTTGAACTAAAACGTGAACTTGAAAATCGAAACATCGAGAATCCAGTGATCATCGCATACTATAACGGAATGGAATTGTCTTTGAGTGATGCGGAATTACTGAAAGATACATTTCCTGAGTTGGTTCACTACTTGGAAATTGACGAGTAATTCACCTCAATAATTACATCTACTTCAAACCGACCCTTCGGTAGAATTCGGAGGAATTAATTCTCATTGAAACCTCCATGTCTTCTCTGTATATCTCTGTGAAACGAAAATGGATTTTGCAGAAAGGAGAGTAACGATAAAAATTATTTGCCAGGGTTTGTGTTCATTAATCCCGTCGCTTGTTCATTCCTCTGACAGCCTCCTCTATCCCTTTTGGTGTCAATGGATACATGTCTACTAGTTGGCCCAAGAAATTGATGGTCAATGTATGTTTCCAATACTTCATAGGCTCTGGATTCAACCAAACTGTTTTCTTGAATTTCTTGGTCAATGCTTTATAGGTCTCGATACTAGTACGATTAATTTCATAACTACCCATACTTGCATCACCAATAATAAAGATCCGATAGTTTGGGTCCTTTTGCAATAATCTTTCAACCATCAATGGCTTAGTACGATATTGGTCTGTATATACACGATCATAAATGGTGTTGTGAAAGTAAAAGGTCTCAAGGTCATGTGCAAAACGAGTCTTCATCTTCTTAAACAATTCTCTCACGGTATGAATGTATGGGTCCATAGAGTAGCCACCATTATCAATCAACAACATGATTTGAAATTTCTGATTGGAAACACTTTCCATCTCAGGTAGAAACAGTCCACCTCTTTTCAAGCCATCTTTGATGGTCTTCTTGACATTAAGCTTCTCTTCTGCTGTTTCTTCTATGACCCCTTTCAAAGACGCCAATGCTGCGTCTACATTATTATCATTGACCAGCGAATCCATATCAACAGGAAAGAATTTTCGGTCATTCAAAACTTTACGAGCCATCTTTCCTCCTCCTGTGCCTCCAACTCTGATACCTCCTTTAGCTGCACCTCCATGTCCATACGGACTTATACCTCCGGTCCCAATCCAATGAGAACCACCTTGATGCTTGCCTTTCATTCTATCGGCAACTTTCTTCATGCGCTCTAGTAATTCCTCCAGACTGAGATCAGAGTAATCGGCGAGTTTGTCCAATTTTGATTCGCGGATTCCATCCGAATCAGTGTCATCAGCAGCATCATCAAGATCGGGATCATCATTATCAAATATATCCCGACCATCTATAATCTCTTTTATATCATAACTTGTCAAATGGACTTCATCCAAAAATTGATTGACCAACTTATCAAGATCATCTTCAATATCTTTAATGGCGTCAAAGTTATCTTCTCTCCACTTCCGAAAAGTTTCTGATCTTAAGATCGCATCGTTGAGCCTTTCTCCATTTTGGATATCAATATTTAGAAAGTAATCATAATAAGCACGTGTATACGGACCCATCATCGAAGGATCTTTTACAATAATCGATTTCAAAACCTGGTACATGTCGCCTAAGGTCTTGACTAATCCTTTCTGCATTGATTTTTGTAAAAGCAAAAGTGTTCTTACATCTGCAGGTAAACCAAATTCTCTAAACCTTTCCGGTAATGTAGCTAACATTAGTTTGGCATTGATCGTTTACGATAATCATCAGGACTCTTAAACAAGGTGCGCTGAATTTTTTCTAGATCGGTTTGCGTTTTAATCAATGCACCGATCCCTTCCAATTGTTGGATTTTATCAATGGCATCTGAAGAACTAAATTGTTTAATGTATTTCAACCAATTCAAAATTTCTCTTGTGGTCGGTGCTCGTTCCAAACCAATTTTTCGTAGATGATAGAAAATATCAATAGCAACATCGACCACTTTGTTATCAATTTTAGGGTGGTGCTTTTGAATAATTTCTTGCATAATTTCAGGCTCGGGAAAATGAATGTAATGATATACACACCGTCCTTTAAATGCAGTTGGTAATTCCTGTTCTCTATTTGAAGTGATGATGATGGCCGGCATATTTTCTTCAGATACCTCGATGACTTCTCCACTTTCCGGCATAATAAATTTTCTATGACTCAACGCATACAGAAGATCGTTAGGAAACTCTCGTGGAGCCTTATCAATTTCGTCGATGAGCAAAACTGAATTTGGAGTAGAAAAAGCTTGAGCAGCCGGACCTTTGATCACATAATCTGCCAATGCTTCAGTATCTCTTCCGCCGGTGGTCAATTTATTTTCCAGTCCTTTTTCCTCTCGTTGGGCATTTAGAATTTCTATCTGAGAATCTCGCAAGTATTTGACATGATCAAATCTTGCAACGAACTGGTCTACATTGCTTTTTGATCCGACAGGATAAACAAAAAGCTCAAGCTTCTGATCTTTTGCATACTGAATCGGTAGCTCAGTTTTTCCAGTTCCAGGTTCACCTTCGATTAATAATGGCATGCCCAATACACGTGACATGTGAAATGCTTGAGCCAATTCTTTATCGCATAAATATGATTCTGAACCTTGCCAAAATGTTGTATCTGCCATTTCATTGTTTTCTACAAAGGTAGGACATAGTCCACTACTTTTTTGAGCAATGGGCTTATTTCTCCCTATTTATAGGGATATTGAATTGTACTAAGATTCAGGATTTCAAATAGCTTTTAATAATCTCATATTTGAATCATTAAATTCACTATTTTGACAGCGAGAACAACAATGATTATGGAAAAGCCATTAGAGATCGTCCTCGTCGATGATCATAAGATATTGATGGATGGTGTAGAAGCTCTACTGATTCTCAATGAAAAATATCGCATCAAGGCAAAAGAAGAAAGTGGTATTGCACTGTTAGGAAGGTCAGATATCGATTCTATTGATCTTGTCATCATGGATATAAACATGAAGGATAAGGATGGAATAGAAACTTTGGTCGAATTAAAGGACTTTGGGTTTAGTGGTAAATGTATATTCCTTTCCTCACACAATGATTTAAAGTTGGTGAATGAGGCCATACATTTCGGTGGCAGTGCATACGTTACTAAAAATTCTGCCACAGAATATCTCGAAGACGCGATTGAAAAAGTGTTAGAGGGTGAAACATATTATAGTCCTGATATTCGAGAACGGATACTCAAGGCATTCAGTAACGGCAAGAACAATTCCTCCTCAAATAACGATATAGAAAGAAGTGTACTCAGACAACTTACAGAACGTGAACTAGAGGTACTCAAATTAATCGCGATGCAACATACCAGCGAAGAGATCGCTCAAAAATTGTATATTGCTAAGAGCACGGTGGATACACACAGAAAAAATCTTATTTATAAACTTAAAGTTAAAAACGCAGTTGGTCTCGGCTTGTTTGCTGAGCGAAATGGGTTGATTTAAAAAACACTTCTATTATGAATAAATATCCAAAAGGTGATAGTGAATTGAAAAATGATTTAGAAATTGCAGAATATCCTTTAAAGCAGATTCCGCTTAATTACATATTGAATTTGGTGGATAATAATGAAGGAGCTAATGACAAATTGTTTCCGACTTATATCTCTCAATTAATTCATATTGAGCCAATTAAATTAAATAATAATATACTAGGCTTCACAGCAATTTTGCTCAACCATCATGAAAAAAAGCTTAGTTTGGTAAATCCAAAAAAAGTGCCTTTGCATTTAAAGTTTACAGAAGATGGTTTGATCAAGAAAGTAAATGGGATAAATTATTTCGACATCTATGTATATTTAGATTATACGTCTGCTTCAAATAATAGCATTTATGACTCCTGTCAAATTACTTGGCCAGACAACACAAGATTAATCGATCAAAGCAAATTAGATATACATATTGATGATAGAAATAAAGAGAAATTTCAAACAATTGCAACTCAGGATCGTATCTGCCGCGTTTTTGTAAAAGAAGGAGATTAATTGAAAAAAGCTCTTGTATTCATCTTTGTACTTCTTTACCATTTTCTAAATGGTCAGGATATATCAATACTTAATGCCTTCATCGATTGTTCTAGAGAGAATCTTAATTGCGAGATTGAATCTGAAAATGAATGGTTTAAAAACTTAGCAGCTTACAAAAACAAAAGTATACTTCATGATTGCAAATTTTCAGTCCAAACCGCTGATCATGACATTGAAATTATTCTAAAAAACTTGCTTCAAGCCATCTGTGGTACACGTACATCTGACAGAGTAGATAAGGAAGTGTATTCACAATTTCTGGCGGCTATACAAGATTCCCGTGAAGGGAATTATAAAAAATTAGAAGCAGAATGTCTTCGGCATTTTATCAGCTATTGTCTGTTTTCCAAAAACAATTTATCTGGGTTAAATAAGTATATCCAAAGACATCGTGAGATCGCTTACGACAATTTGGAGGCTCTGCAAAATGCATACTTCAGATTAAGATTAAAAACTGAAACTGATCACATTGAAGGTAGAGGTGATGTACATGATGAAAAAGTCTTTGACTCATTAATTTTGCTTTGTCACCAAAACGAATTTCACAAATTAGAAACTGAATTCAGGAGTGTACATGCTGTACAATTAGAACAGCTAAAGTTGTACACAAGAGCTATTCAAAATTACGATTCCACCCTCATCAGCGCAGCCAAAGTATCTCCTGAGTATTTTAAAAATGTTCAATTTTCAACCTATGCAAACTTGGGTGCTCTAGAACGATTTCGGGACAACTTCAAACCTGCCTTACGATATTTTCATAGAGCCATAAATGCAGATATGGCCAACCAAATGCTTGAGAATAAATCAAAGATTTACAAATGGATGGCAGAAAGTCATGAACACCTAAATGCATATGACAGTGCTCACTACTATCTAAATTTATCTTATGAAGCAAACTTGGCGAATAAGTCCGAAGAACACTCCGCAGCAGTCAAAGAAATTCAAAGCAAATATGACAATGAAAAACTAAGCCGGGAACTCGCCGAAGAATCGTTGAAAAGAAAGAACAATAACCTAATGGCCGTATCTGTTGGATCATTGCTACTTTTGCTTGCTCTGTTTTTCCGCTATCGCTTCAAAACACAGCAGCAAAAGAACAAGGAAATTGAAAAAGATCTGGTCATCGCCAACAAAGAAACTCAGTTGGCCGCTGTCAATGCACGACTAGATGGACAGGAAACAGAAAGAAAAAATCTCGCCAATCATCTGCACGACAATATCGTCGGTCAATTGGTTGCAGCCAATCTCCATCTCAAAATTGCATCCAAAAATCAATCTACCGAAGCCATCAACAAGTCTTCAGAATTGGTGCATAATCTCGGTATTCAAATAAGAAATATCTCTCACGAATTGTACCCACCTATTTTGCTAAAAATGGGATTAGGAACAGCACTCATAGATCTGATAGAGAAATATTCAAACCACAATATCAAATTCGAAATCAACGAAGAAGATGCCAAGTCCATCAAATACAAAGGAGACAATGTCGCAAAGATCTATTATGTCGTGCAAGAATTGCTAAACAATACACTCAAACACAGCAAGGCTGATCATGCAGGCATCAGGATCAAAGTTGTTCAGGATCAACTACACATAACAGTCTATGACAATGGCATTGGCATGAACGCCAACACAACAGAATCGACCGGACTGGGACTGAACACAGTGAGCGCAAGAATCACATCACTTGGCGGAACCATTGAAAACCAGCCCACGGAAAATTACAAAACCAACTATATCATCAAAGTCCCAATCAAAAATCTTGGGTTGGGATTATAATCCAAAATGGTAACATTCATTTTTTACTCAAGTTTAGGTGGTTAAAATGAAAAACTGTGATCAATGAATAAAAGTAGAAACCATAGTTTTTTATTCTTGATATCAACCACAAAACCGAAATGTGTAACTTTACAATCTCGCTTTGTAAAAAATCAATCATGCCTACTGCAGTTATCATCGACGATATGCCTCTTGCCATTGCCAGTCTTGCTTCTGACATTGGTGATCATTGTCCGGACATTGAAATTCTTGACAATGCTGAAAGCGTAGTTAGTGGTGCAAAGCTGATCAAAAAAAACAAGCCCGATATTGTATTTCTCGATATCGAAATGCCAGATGGTCTTGGCTTTGATCTACTCGATTTACTCAATCCGCCTTTTCCATGCATCATCTTTGTAACTGCCTCCAATGAATATGCCATACGGGCATTCCGTTATGCTGCCATTGACTATCTGATGAAGCCCGTTGATCCGGAACAATTGGTAGAAGCAGTGAAACGAGCCAAAGAAAATCTGGGTACCAAAGGTGATCAGATTTCCATTGCTAAAAAAGTAATGGCCAAGCAAAATTCTGATCAAATTGCTCTCAATACACAGCAAGAACTCAAGATTGTAAACATCGTTGATATCATTCGATGTCAATCGGATAGCAATTACACCACCTTCTATTTTTCCAATGGCGAAAAGATCATTGTCACCAAACCATTGAAAGAATATGAAAATACACTTGCTCCTTCTGGATTTATTCGTACCCACCAATCACACCTAGTAAACTTAAAATCTATTGAATCTTTTCAAAAATCTGACGGCGGCTATCTTGTTCTTAAAAATGGAGAAATGATACCCGTCTCCGTAAGGAAAAGACCTAATGTTATTGAAGCCATCAAAGGACTCAATTAAATCAGAACAGATGTTGCTTCAGAAAGAAAACTATAATTAAAAAACAATGCCTAATGCTGCATTGACCGCCTATTTCAGGTCTTTTACAAAATCCCATTTTACACAATCTTTGGGTTTCATTACGAATTCTCAAAATCTGCATACACATCCTTTCAGGCCGATATTCTGAGGTCAATTTGCCCACATCTTTGAATTGTAAAACGAATCAAAAACGTGAATAACGATTCATCAAATGATTCATTCTTAACCGAACAAAAAATTACAATTATGAATAAGATGATTTGTTTAATGATCACATTGATCTTCGGAATGACAACTGGATTTGCAAATAACAATCCGGAAACCACAGAAAGAAAAACGTACAATGTAGTTGCCAATTCTGGCTTAAAAATGAGATCCGGACCTGAACTAAATTCACGAGTGATTAAAATTATTCCTTACGGTGACCGAGTATATGAAGTCGCCGATAGCATTATGAAAAACGATATGATCGAATGGATGTCAGGTAAGTGGATCAAAATTGAGCACCAAGGAGACCAAGGTTATGTATTCAATGGATTTCTAACAGACCTTCCTATTCCACACTTTGATTTTGAATTGACTGTAGAAGACCTTGATTTAATGTCGCCACTCGAGTCTTGGTTAGATTACAGATTTGATGAAGATGGACCACAGAAGGTATATGAAGAAAAGGACGAAATAAAATTGATCACCCATTTTGTGGAAGGCCATAAGAAGATTGAAAAGGAAACAGAGTTCATGTACAGAGTGACCGTACAATTGAAAGATGTGGATATGCATGAGGCATATAATATTTTAAAAGGTATGTGTCTGACCGGATATGAAAAAACAAGTTTCGTAGGTAAGTCATTGTTCATTACGAATAAGTGGGGCAAAATTGACAAGATCAAAATCAATCTTGATATGCCAATCGAAATCAAACAAATATCAAACACAGATACCGAAATTAGAATTACAAGCTTCCATGAAGGATGCAAGCTATAAAGACTAACATGCCAAGTTGATTGTAACTGACAGAATGCATTTAGGTTAGCATTCGCCACCAACATTGGAGTGTAGGTGGAGTCGTTCCAAACCCAAAAAGGAGTTTTCCAAAAGTGGAAAGCTCCTTTTTCTATTTTCACTTGTGTTCATCTTCAACATGTTTCTAGCTATCAATTAGCTAAAATTTCTAAACCTTAACCTAAGAAAAAAGACCTTTCGTCGAGATTTTC
>JAHDDD010000062.1 GCA_020629535.1 Saprospiraceae bacterium | reverse complement strand
AGAGGTCTGCAAAACCTTGTACAGCGGTTCGAATCCGCTCGCGACCTCAAGAAAGATGAGCCTCTTCGACTTTGTCGAAGGGGTTTTTGTTTTTCAATATCACGGGTAAAACTTGTTTTAGAAAGTGATATTTTAAAAAATTATTTGCTCTGCAAATCGGCTCATCTTTTTGATTCCCCAATTTCAGCATTCTAGGATCGATGAGGAGGCATTCCTCAGCGACCTCAAGAATCCTGTGACTATCAATTAGTTAGGGGGTTTTTTATGTCAGGGACGATAAAGGAGACGGTTTGACCTTCAAAATCAATTACAATGCAGAAAGTAAACAAATGTATAATTCATGAAATTATATGAAAAAAGTCTCATAATGGTGAACGATCTTCAAACTTATTATTCTTGATGGAAATATTTGATTCTAAGAGATGAATCTGTTTAATCTTCAATCCAATGCTCCCATGCTCTTAGTTGCTAAGAAAAGTAGAATAAAGGCTATGATTAAAGAAACCCATCCAAAATATGGTATATCGACTCTAGATTGAACCATGCCTAATATAGCTACAAGGCCAAAATAAATAGTGATTTTTCTTTCTGTATTCTTTTTCATATTTATTTCATAGATTAAATTTTCCCCTTCCATTGATTTTGTGTTTAACAATATAATTTCGGAAATCATGACCAATTGTTTTGATCGGGAGGGTCCCGGTTTGAATTAACTTCAAATACTTACCGATCAAGGCACAACTACTGAACATCCCTGAATCTCAGCCAACATCTCTCCTCCAACCTGAACTTCAAATCCTGAATCAAGCAGTATGCAATCACCAGCATGCAAAACAACATTAGCACCACCCAAAATTTCTCCAACGTTTGTTATCGTATTTGAAACTGAATGGTTTTCTAATCCGGTAACCTGGTAATGCAAATAGAGATCGGTATGGCAATTACCCAAAAACTCTTTCCTAGAAATCACAATGGCAACATCCTTATCAAAAAACACATCTTGTTGAAATGCATCTGGTTGGGCAGTTGCATTATTGGTTGCAGCAGGATGCTGGAATGACATAAACAAGTATTTATAATCGGGAGTAAAAGTTATACCAGTTGGCTCCGATCCCGCAGGACTATGTCCAAAAATTCTGACATCTGGATTGGTTTGCGTATGACCATTACCAACTACCCAAATATGATTGTTTGATCCATCCTGAAGAACCCAAAGATTTCCGAGGTCGTCAAATGCCAAATTATCATTGCCTCCGCCCCAGTTTACAGACATGGGTCCTGCGCTTGTCTCCACCGTGTAACTCATCCCTCCTACAAAGGTTTCAAAGCCTGTCACGGTTCCCCCAGTCAATGGAGAATCATCTTGGAAACGATAGACCCTGTTCTCATTTTTTACGGCAAAATATACCTTCCCATCTAAAACATTAAACTCAACGTCTTCACCACCACCAAAGTCCGTTGCTCCAACTGCATTGGCTTGGCTGATGCTTGTATTTTGGTCATCTTGGCTCGTATTATTTATCTGTACCCAGTTTCCATTCCCGGATTTTGGACCAACGTATACATATAGGTTACCCGATGAAAAATCTCCCGCGACGTCAGACACAAATTTAAATAAATGACCTCCTCCTACATCTTCCCCTTGATACACTGTTCTTTGATTGGGATGAATGGCAATATTCTCATGTCGGAAACTACCCATCGACCAAATCTTATCTCCACCTGCCAAGCCTCCTGGATAGTCAATGATTTGTCTTGTGGCAGGATCGATTTCAACATTCCACCCATAATCATTATAACCATCGCCGTTGTTATCTCCCAAAATATTTTCTTCAGAACTCACAATGGTCCCCCATGGTGTAACCGCCCCAGAACAATTTCGAGATGTGCCGCCAACACCAGAAAAATCCACAGGGATTCCATTTGTATCATACCAATGTTGAATAGTCTGATCAAAGGAAAAATCAAATATCGTAACTCCACCTGGCGTCTTTTCATGGTTAATGGATAGATATCCTTGAGCACTACTTCCTCCTATCGGTACATATCCTGTAAAATCAAATTGATCATCCATGGTACCATTGGTGATGGCATCTCCATGTTGAATGATATAATGAAATGTATGTGTATTGGGATATAGGAATTCTGGAACCTGATTTCCTCCGGGCAAAGAAGTAAAATCACTAATGTGTTGAGCTTGAACCTCTAAAAGGACCATTGCCCCAATGAACATTAAGAAAATCTTAGGATTCATAATTAAGGTTATGTTAGCGTTGAGGAAATTCTCAGAATTGTTTCAAATTAATGCGCATTTTAGTACGGTGCAAGAATAGCACGTAATATTTAAATATTCACATTCTCGCCCAAAACACAGTTTCTGCAAGTTTGATGATAACCAAAGGTCGTTTAGAACATCAATTGACCCTCAGGTCATACATTATTATACGTTTCAAATTTGTTAACCATCAAAATTATCGCATGAAAAAGTATCTACTCTTACTTTCAACATTCTTCATTTCATTTCAACTTTCATCTCAATCATTGTGGTACTTGGGCAAATTTAAAGTCCAAAAAATCGGAGTCTCTCTTGGAGCAGATCAGGACCGGATTCATAATATGGACTCTGCCTACTTTATGGACCAACTGGAAGCAAACCAAAAGATTGGATTCCAAGATATCGACATTGACAATTATTACCTCGAAGGTGGTATTTGTGAAAACCCTCACGCCCGACTTAGTATGACATTGGCCGTTCCAAAGGTCAGTAAACTTGAATGGACTAACTCTTTGGTTCTAATGGCAGGAAGAATTGACGGTGTTTCCTACGAAGGAAAGAATGATCTTGGTGACAGTCAATACCTCACCATGAGACAAACACAAGATGAAATTGCTCTAGAGTCAACCATGATTTACAGACATGATTTGGGTATGATGAAATTGTACGGAGGTGCAGGAACAAATCTCGGTGTTACATTCAACAATCGAATCAATATTTCTGCCACCAATGTTAGTTTATTTGATTTCGATGGTCGTGAATTTAACGACTCACCTTTGGACTGGTCCAGTCCGAGATTCAACCAAATCTTCAATACCAAACAAAATGTAAATCAGCGAATCTTCCTTCAAGGAGGTATGGCCATTGTATTATTTAAAAGATTGGAAATGGGAATGGATGTCAGATACGGCATTGGTTACAGAGCCGCTAAGAATGCTGACATTAGAAGAACCAACTTGGTTTCCACCGGATTTACCGCAAAATGGGTCTTAAAATAAGAGCTTTAGTTTTTTTTGCTCACCAAAACATTTTTTTCCAATTTGACCCAACCTTTGCATCCAACCAGACGATGTAGTAATCAAAAAGCAGAGATTTTTAACTCTCAATTTTAAAATGTAAAAACAAAAAGCAATGAAAAAGTATCTAATTATCCTTAGCGCATTATTTATTACTTCAGGTCTATTTGCTCAATCAGACTGGTACATTGGGAAATTCAAAGTAAAAAAAATTGGAGTTTCAATGGGTGCTGACACAGATATGGTCAGTAATCTTGATGGAGCCTACTTCATTGACCAATTAAGAGACGATCAAATCGTCGGTATCAATGATCTTGATTTTGATAACTATGGTTTTTCTGGTGGCGTTTGCGAAAACCCACATTGGAGAGGAAGCATCACACTTGGAATTCCTGGAGCTGATGCACTTGAGTGGACCAATTCTTTAGTAATCATGCCTGATAGGTTGGACGGTGTTTCTTACAATACTATAAATGATGCAGGAGAATGGGAATATCTCAACTTGACACAAACACAAGATGAAGTGGCTCTTGAAACTTCATTGTTGGCTAGATTAGATCTTGGGCCAATCAAACTTTATGGTGGAGCAGGAACAAACTTAGGCGTAACATTCAACAACATGGTCAGAGTATCTGGTACACATAATGATGTCTTCGATCAGAATGCTGGTGAATTTGTTGACATCCCAACCAGACCAGGAAACAACACTTGGTTCTACGATCAATACGACACAAGGAAGAACTTCAACCAACGAGTTTTCTTGCAAGGTGGAGGTTCATTGGTCTTCTTTAAAAGAGTTGAACTCGGAATCGAAATGAGATATGGTGTTGGGTATAGAGCTGCAATAGGTGCAGAACTCAGAAAAACCAATTTGATCTCAGCAGGATTTACTGCAAAGTGGTTGTTGAAATAATCCCGATGTAAAAAAATAATTTAACCCTCGTCTTTGTTTTGAAGGCGGGGGTTTAGTTCTTTTATGAAGTCTACCAGAAAGTCAGAAAGCGAATCAGCACTTTCATTCCCTACTGCAAGAACATCTTCTATCGTGGTTTTCTGTACATTTTCAGGTGGATAGCAAATATTGGTTACAATAGAAAAGACAAGCACTTTTATTCCACATTGATTTGCAACAATTACTTCGGGGACCGTTGACATTCCAACCAAATCAGCTCCAATTATATGCAACATTTTGTACTCTGCTGGTGTCTCCAAACTTGGCCCTTGCATCGCAGCGTATACACCTTCCCGTAAGTCGATGTTCATTTTTACCGCCAAACGCATTGCCAACACCCTTAAGTCCATGTTGTATGCGTCAGACATGTCAGGGAATCTCAATCCCAATCTTTCATCATGCTTCCCTCTCAATGGGTTTCCTGGCAAAAGGTTGATATGATCCTTTACCAACAAAACTTCCCCTTTCACATAATCTTCATTTAATCCGCCTGATGCATTGCTCATAAGTAAACATTCTACCCCGAGGTGCTTCAATACCCTTATTGGGAATGTCAATTCTTGCATTTCCCAACCTTCGTAATAATGAATTCTTCCAGCAAGACACAACACGCCTATTCCATCAATGGTGCCCACAATCAATGCATTTATATGTCCTTCGACTTCTCCATGGGGGAAATTAGGAATGTCTCCATATTCAATACTGATTGGATTTTCCAATCGAGTAACAAATTTTGAAAATCCGGTCCCTAATCCTACGGCAATTTGTGGGACATCTCCAATAATGTCTTTAATATAGCTAGCAGCTTTGATAACCTTTTTGTGCATTGTTTTCATTAGTCAACGATCATGGTTTCTTTATCGAGAACTTGTTGTTTTATATTTTCCGGTACAACCCGATATTCATATTCCTGATTTCTCAACTTTGGTTCAAATCCAGCTTCAATAATGGCCTGCTGAATTCCATCGGCAGTAAATCGGAAGGCAGCTCCTGCAGCTGAAACTACATTTTCTTCGATCATTATTGAGCCAAAATCATTCGCTCCTGCATGTAAGCAAACTTGCGCAATTTTCTTACCTACGGTTAACCACGATGCCTGAATATTTTTGATATTTGGCAACATGATTCTACTGATGGCGATCATTCTAATATATTCGTCACCAGTACAACTGTTTCTTGCTCTTTTCAGTTTCCTTAGAATGGTATCAACATCTTGAAATGGCCAAGGAATGAACGCCAAAAAACCTTTTGCATCATCAGGTTTCCTTGTTTGCACATCTCTTATTCTGATCAAATGATCAATTCTCTCCTCATCCGTTTCAATGTGTCCGAACATCATTGTAGCTGAAGTAGTGATATTCAATTGATGAGCGGCTTCCATGATATCAAGCCATTCCTGACCTCCACATTTTCCTTTTGAAATCAATCGACGTACCCGATCGCTCAAAATTTCTGCTCCTGCTCCTGGTAAACTATCCAAACCTGAGTCTTTCAATGCTTTCAAAACTTCGGTATGTGTGCTCCCTTCCAATTTGGTGATATGAGCTACTTCTGGCGGACCCAATGCATGTAATTTCAAATTCGGGTACAATGATTTTAATTCACTAAACAGATCACAGTAGTATTGTAGTCCAAGATCTGGATGATGACCACCTTGAAGAAGTAATTGTTCTCCACCGTATTCGAATGTTTCCTCAATTTTCTTCTTGTATTCTTCAATAGAAGTTATGTATGACTCCTCATGACCGGGTCTACGGTAAAAATTACAGAATTTGCAATTCGCTATACAAACATTGGTTGTGTTTGAATTTCTATCAATGATCCAGCTAACAATATTATCTGGGCGATGCTTTTGGCGTAATTTATTGGCAACATGCATAAGATCTGGCGTGCTTGCCTTCTGAAATAGGAAAACTCCCTCCTCAAGATTGAGAAATTCAAGATTTAACGCCCGATCAAGAAGATTATAAACCTCAGCTTGCATATCATTTTTTATTGATAACAAAGATAGTCACATTGCTGTTTAGCCCAAGCATTTATTTATGGTTGGCAATATGATCTATTTGTCTTATATTTGCGTTAGAATGAATGAAGAGGGAACAGAATTGTTCCCTTTTTTTATTGATCAGATTTGAGAAAACTATGGGCAAGGGTCTGGCTTCTTTAGACAAGGTCATTTCAAATGTTTTAGCGGAAGAAGAATTTCAAGATTGTTTTCTCATTGAATGGAAGGAAGAAAATAACAAAGTAGAAGTTTTTATAGATGCAGATGAAGGGGTCAACTTCACTAAGTGTAGGTTGATAAGCCGAAAAATTGAAGCGTATCTGGATGAAACTCAACTGCTTGGTGAAAATTATAAACTTGAAATTTCCTCTCCGGGTGCAGCTGCTCCTCTGAAATTATTGAGACAATATCCCAAGCACATTGGAAGAAAAATAAAAGTGATCTTATCAGAAGGTCATGAGTACGAAGGTAAATTGACAGCGGTAGAAGATACCATTATCAAGATCGACGTTATGGATGGAAAGAAAATCAAAGAGAAGAGAAACATAGAATTTAATGAAATCAAAGAATCATTTATCCTTTTAGCATTTTAATTAATTAGAAGTGAAATTAGTAGAATCATTTTCGGAGTTTAAGGCTGGCAAAAATATTGACAGGCCTACTATGGTTCGGGTACTGGAAGATGTATTCAGAACTTTAATCAGAAAAAAATATGGCTCAGATGATAACTTCGATGTTATCGTAAATACAACAAGTGGTGACCTCGAACTTTGGAGAGTACGAGAAATCGTGCCTGATGGTGAGGTTACTGACGAACGAAGCCAAATTGCAATTTCAGAAGCACAATCAATCGACGATGAATATGAAATAGGAGAAGAATGTTATGAACAACTTGAAGTAGAAGAATTCGGAAGACGCTCCATCATGGCTGCAAGACAGACCTTGATATCGAGAATTATGGAGCTCGAAAAAGACGAAGTATATAAAAGATACCACGACAGAGAAGGAGAAATCGTTTTGGGAGAAATCCATCAGGTACTTAAACGAGAATTGCTTGTTCTCGATGAAGTCACCGGAAACGAATTAATACTCCCTAGAAATGAAATGATCAAAGGAGATTTTTTCAGAAAAGGAGATATGGTCCGTGCAGTGATCAAAAAGGTGGAAATGAAAAACAACAATCCGGTTGTTATCATCTCAAGAACTGATAGCAGATTCCTCGAAAAACTCATGGAACAAGAAGTACCAGAAATAGAAGATGGATTGATTGTCGTAAAGAAAATTGTTAGAATCCCTGGTGAAAGAGCGAAAGTGGCCGTAGAGTCATATGACGACAGAATCGATCCTGTCGGTGCTTGCGTTGGTATGAAAGGATCAAGAATTCATGGCATCGTAAGGGAACTAAAAAACGAAAACATTGATATAGTTAATTATACAAGTAATTTGAGCTTGTTCATCCAAAGGTCATTGACACCTGCGAAAGTTTCAAGCATCAATATCAATACAGAAAAAGGAACTGCCAATGTGTTCTTGAAACCAGATCAGGTTTCACTTGCCATAGGCAAAGGAGGATCGAACATAAAACTAGCCAGCAAACTTACTGGATATGAGATCGATGTCTATCGTGAAAATGATGACCCAGATCTCGAAGATGTCGATTTGGACGAATTTAATGATGAAATCGATACTTGGATCATCGACGAACTAAAAGGTATCGGTTGTGATACAGCAAGATCAGTACTTGATCTTAGTCTGGCAGAATTGACAAGAAGAACTGATTTAGAAGAAGAAACTGTTAAGGAGGTCCTTAAGATTCTAGCTTCTGAATTCGAAGAAGATTAACTAATTTATAATACCTTTGCGGCACTAAAATACCAATGATTACTGCCTTTTATGATCTTTGGATTTAGGTGCTTGGAACTACAAACTTTTGAATGTCAAAACGACTAGTTAAAATAGCAAAAGAACTGAATGTTGGTACCTCTACCATAGTAGAGTTCCTGACTGGCAATGGGTTTGAAATTGAAAACAAACCAACGTCGAAAATTAGCGACGATATGTATAACGCTCTTCTAAAAGAGTTTAGCACTTCCATGGCTGTTAAAGAGCAGGCAGATCAATTGGTCATAGGTAGTCGTACTCAAAATGATTCTGATATTCAAGTAGTAGAAAAGCCAAAGGTAGAAGTCAAAGAAGAACCAGCTCCAGCTCCTGATCCAGTTCCTGAAGTAGAAGAGAAAAAAGAAGAACCGAAAAAAGAAGAAGTATTCAGACCTAATGCAGACCTTCCTGCACCGAAAGTCGTTGGTAAGATCGATCTCGATGAAGAAAAGAAAAGAAAAGAAGCAGTAGCCAAGAAAAAGGCAGAAGAAGCTGCCGCTGCTAAGAAAAAAGCAGAAGAAGAAGCATTGAAGAGATTAGAACAAGAGCAAGAAAAGAAGAAGGAAAAACCAAAAGAGAAAGAACCGAAAGAAGAGAAAGTAGATAAAGGAGAGAAAAAGAGCGACAAAGAAGAAGAGCCTAAAGAGGAAGTTATGGTTCGCCATGAAGCACCTCAGCTTAAAGGTTTGAAAATTTTGGGTAAAATCGATACTCAGAAATTTGAGAAAAAACCTAAAGAAGATAAAGGTTCTAAAGCTCCTGCCGGTGGAGGCGGAGGTGGTGGAAAACAACAAGAACAAAAAAGAAGAAGGAAGAGAAAGAAAATTACAGCCAAAGACCTTCGCAACAACAGCAAAGGAAAACAGGCTCGTAAAAAGGAAGAAGTTCAAACTGTTTCACAAAAAGAAATTGAAGAAAAGATCAAAGCTACCATGGCAAGGCTCTCTGGTGGTGGAAAGAAGAAAAGACAAAAAATCAGAAGAGATAACAGAGCGGAAAAGAGAGAGAAGGAGGAAATCAAACAATTAGAGGCAGAAGAAACAACACTAAAACTCACCGAGTTTATTTCTGTTTCTGAACTTGCTAGTTTGATGAACGTAAGTGTCACTGAGGTAATTACAAAATGTATGAATCTCGGCGTTATCGTTTCTATCAACCAAAGACTCGATGCCGAAATCATTGAATTGGTATCAAGTGAATTTGGTCATGAAGTAGAATTTATCAGTGTTGAAGATCAGGAAACTGAAGAAGTAGAAATCGAAGATGCTCCTGAAGATCTCGAAGATAGAGCACCGATTGTTACTGTTATGGGTCATGTTGACCATGGTAAAACTTCATTGCTGGATTATATCAGAGAAGCAAATGTTGCAGAAGGTGAAGCGGGTGGTATTACGCAGCATATTGGTGCATATGAAGTAAAAGTAAACGACAAACGAGTCACTTTCCTTGATACACCTGGTCACGAAGCCTTTACTGCGATGAGAGCCAGAGGAGCAAAAGTTACAGACATTGTTGTCGTAATTATCGCTGCTGATGATAGGATCATGCCTCAAACAAAAGAGGCCATCAGTCACGCACAAGCAGCTGGAGTACCTATTGTTTTTGCCATCAACAAGATCGATAAAGACGGTGCAGATCCAAACAGAATCAAACAAGAACTTTCTGAAATGAATTTGCTTGTTGAAGAATGGGGCGGCAAGTACCAATCACAAGATATTTCCGCGAAAGCTGGAACAAACATCGAGCAACTTCTTGAGAAAATCATTCTAGAAGCAGAATTACTTGAACTCAAAGCCAATCCAAACAGACTCGCTTTGGGTACCGTAATCGAAGCATCACTTGACAAAGGACGTGGATACGTCACTAAGATTCTTGTTCAAAACGGGACATTGAAAGTTGGAGACTCATTGGTAGCAGGTGCTACTTCTGGTAAGATCAAAGCGATGTTCAACGAAAGAGGAAAAAGAATTAAAGAAGCAGGTCCTTCAGTTCCTGTATTGATTCTCGGTCTTGGTGGGGCACCTCAAGCAGGTGAAAAATTCAAGGTCGTTGAAACTGAACAAGAAGCAAAAGCTCAAGCTCAAAAACGTTCTCAAATCGAAAGAGAACAAACAAACAGAGCTTCAAAACGTATCAGTCTTGATGAGATCGGAAGAAGATTGGCATTAGGAACATTCAAAGAATTGAACCTTATTGTCAAAGGTGATGTGGATGGTTCTGTTGAGGCTCTTTCTGATTCGTTGATAAAGCAATCTCAAGAGACGGTCCAAGTAAATGTAATTCACAGAGCCGTTGGTCCAATCGCAGAATCGGATATCTTGCTTGCTTCAGCATCTGATGCGATCATCATTGGGTTCCAAGTAAGACCTTCAGCATCAGCCAGAAATTTAGCTGAAAAAGAAGGTGTTGAAATCAAAACCTACTCTATCATCTATCAGGCTATTGAGGAAATCAGAGCCGCTATCGAAGGGATGTTGGATACGATCAAAGAGGAAGAGATTGTTGCAGAGCTTGAAGTTCGAGAAACCTATAAAATATCCAAAGTGGGTACCATTGCAGGTTGTTATGTTAGAGATGGGAAAATTACACGAAACACACATATTCGACTTATCCGAGATGGTATCGTAGTGTATCCGACCAAAGAAGGTGTCAAGGGCGAGCTTTCATCTTTGAAAAGATTTAAAGACGACGCCAAAGAAGTCAAAAGCGGAATGGAATGTGGTCTGACCATCAAGAACTTTAATGACATTAAGATGGGAGATGTGATTGAAGGTTACCAAATTGTGGAAATCAAGCAAAAGATCAGCTAAGCACTTACGTGAATGGATTTGGATGAATTAAGAATATTGCTCGAAGCAAAAGTTGAGCAATATAACACTCCATCATTCATTGTAAATGATCCCATCTCAATACCAAAGAGATTTTCTAAGAAACAAGACATTGAGATAACTGCATTTTGGACTGCCATTTTATCATGGGGTCAAAGAAAAACGATTATCAATAAAGCATCAGAGTTGTTCAATTTGATGGACAATGATCCTTATGAGTTTATAATTAATCATAAGGAATCTGATTTGAAATCATTTCTTGAGTTTAAACACCGCACTTTCAATGCTACAGATACACTTTACTTTATTCGTCGTCTACGAGAATTCTATATACAAAGTGATACTTTAGAAACTGCTTTCACAATAAATACAAAAGAGAGCTTTTCTATGAAAGAGGCATTGATTGAATTTCATGAAGCATTTTTCAATTTAGATGATTTTCCGACAAGGACGAGAAAACACATTGCCTCACCCAAGAGAAACTCATCTTGTAAAAGAATAAACATGTTTCTTAGGTGGATGGTCCGATCTGACAATCATGGTGTTGACTTTGGAATTTGGAAAGAAATTCCAAAAGCACAATTATGCATTCCTCTTGATGTTCATGTACATAGAGTTGCAACAAAACTTGGTCTTACAAAAAGAAAACAATCAGATTGGAAAACCCTTGAAGAGATTATGCAGGTATTAAAAAAACTTGACCCAAAAGATCCTTGCAAATACGATTATGCTTTGTTTGGGATTGGAGTTATGGAAAAACCTACTCTACATTAAATCTTACTTCCACTATTTTTCCTTCTTCAACGTATACAAACATACGGTAATTTCCAGATGAGCCTTTCAACTTAGCAACTGCATATTTAGAACTTGCACCTTTCGAATCAGCAACATGTACCAATTCAGACGAACTAGGGTTGATCTTTGCGATAGCAGATTTAAGTGTAGTAATAAATTCTGGCTTGTCTAGTAAGTCCTGATCATCATTGAAGCAGTAATCGACAACATCATCAAGCTGAGCTTCTATTTTCGAAATATCAGATTTTTCTATGGAGGATATTATGGCCTGAAAGTCCTGACCAAATGAAACCATACTAAACATCAGGGATAATATGATAAAGCTGAATTTTTTCATTGCCTTTAAGTTTTGAAGCAAATTCGAAACAGTCCGAAAATGCCCTAATTTGATGTTTAAAACGCAAACTAAAACAATTAATGTTCCAAGAATTGCTTAAGTTTTAGTTAAAACGAATGAAATTGATGTCCTGTTGCCAGGCTTCGCTGCCATTTTTCTGTGATTCCAATGCTTATTCTATATTTAGTGCATGAAACAAAAAGTATTTCTGATCATCCTTGATGGCTGGGGGCATGAAGCCAATGTGGACATTAATGCGATTGCTCAAGCCAGCACTCCGTATATGGATTCATTGTATGAAAATTATCCAAATGCTGAATTAATAACTTTTGGTGAAGAGGTCGGACTGCCCGAAGGTCAAATGGGGAATTCAGAAGTTGGACACTTAAATATTGGAGCCGGAAGAATCGTTTTCCAAGAATTAGCAAGAATTAATAACGCCATAACTGATAAAAGTTTCTTTGAAAATGAAGTTTTAAAAGAGGCCATTGATGTTGCTCGAAATGAAAACCGAGCAATCCACCTTTTAGGACTGTTGTCTGATGGCGGAGTTCATTCACATATAAATCATCTTAAGGCGATCTGCGATCTGACTAAATCAGATTCCATTCCAACTTTTATACATGCATTTTTAGATGGAAGAGATACATCCCCAACTGGAGGAAAAGCATATCTCCAGGAATTAGTCGATCATATCGATGGTAGCAGTGTAAAATTATCTTCTGTCATTGGAAGATATTATGCAATGGATCGAGACAAAAGATGGGAAAGAGTCAGAAAAGCATACGATCTTCTGATCCATGGGATTGGAACCCCTTCTGAAGATATTATTGAGACTGTTCAATCATTTTATGATAATGATGTTACAGATGAATTTATGGAGCCTATCAAATTATTGTCCTTGGGTGAGGGAGTAATTAAACAGGATGATGTGGTGATTTTCTTCAATTTCCGAACTGACAGACCAAGACAATTGACTGAAGTTCTATCTCAACGAGCAATTGAAGCTCATGACATGAAGCCTTTGAGACTGAATTATTTCACTATGACCAAATACAGTGAAGACTTTAAAAATGTCAATGTGATATTTGAGAAAGAAGAATTGCACAATACATTGGGTGAGGTTTTGGCCAACAAAAAACTTAAACAACTTCGTATAGCAGAAACTGAAAAATATCCTCACGTCACATTCTTCTTTTCTGGTGGACAAGAAAGTCCTTTTGATGGAGAAGAGAGAATTCTTGTTTCTTCCCCCAAAGTAGCCACCTACGATTTAATGCCAGAGATGAGTGCACATGAGGTTAAGGATAAAGTAATCCATCACATAACTGAAAATGCACCTGAATTTGTGTGTCTGAATTTTGCAAATACAGATATGGTAGGCCATACAGGCATTCTGGCCGCAGCCATTCAAGCTGCTGAAGTGGTTGATTCATGCTTAGCCGAGATCATACCAAAGGGTCTCGAACTCGGATATGATTTTATCATCATTGCAGATCATGGAAATTCAGATATCATGCAGAATGCTGATGGAACTCCACACACAGCACATACCACCAATATGGTCCCAGTTATATTCATATCTAAGAAAAATCAATACCAAGTCATCTCAAGAGGCAAATTAGCTGACATTGCACCTACCATTTTGCACTTATTAGGAGTAGATATCCCAGAAGAGATGACAGGAAATGTTCTTCTATCTTAAAAAAATATATACGAATATTGTTTGAAGAAAAGTCTTGAACCATGCGTCTGCATTGCGGATTCAGGTGCTCTAACGAAATATAAGTTCAAAGGCATTTGTTTCTTGTAATTATATTTTCCCACCGCTCTTTGTAACTGTCTGAAATTCAGTTAAAAAATCGCATTAATAACCCATGATTGTGTGTTAAACTATTAAATTTGCAGCGATTTTTGAAGGCATTAAACATTGCACGTGATTAGATTACTTTCTCTTTCGATTTTCTCTTTGATGTTGGCCTTGAGCTTGAGTGGTCAGACACATAAACACGATCATTCTCACGATGGTCATGATCACTCACATTCTCATTCTCACCAATCATCCGATCATTCAAATCACAATCATGCTCACCATGATCACGAAGCGCATGGGGCAAGTGACCACAAAGCTTCCAAAGGAGGTGGTCATTCTTCTGATGATCATCATGGAATTTCTTGTGACCATAAAAAACATGGAGATGGAGAATTCGATGCTGGAGCTACGGCATTCCATCACATCAGTGACGCCAATGTATACAGTATAGGTCCTTGGCAAATCCCTCTTCCTTGCATTCTATATGCACCAGATAAAGGTTGGGATGTTTTCATGTCTTCAAAGTTTGAATTCGCAGGCTTTGGACATGGTGACGGCAAGAAGGCTTATAATGGCTATATTTTGGATGGTGGATCTGTAAAGAGAATAACAGGTGAGGTAATCAATCCAAACACGATGGAAGTGGTCAGTCAAGAAGCATTCCCTCAAGGATCTGTAGGGGAAATTAATATAGTCCATGACGATCACAGCAAGACTTTTGTTTGCGCCAATGGAAAGATTTGGAAGTGTGACTCTAAGTCAACTGCAGATGGAGGAATATTTGGTGGAGGAATTACCTCATATTATGATTTCTCTCTTACCAAAAATGTGGTGTCCATGATTTTGGTTTTCCTTTTTCTTACGTGGTTATTTATGAAAGTCGCTAAATCATATGTTACCAGAAAAGGAATGGCGCCAAAAGGTGTTCAATCTTTAATAGAACCAGTTTTTGTTTTCATCCAAGATGAAGTTGCTAAGCCTTTTCTTGGACCAAAGTACTTGAAGTATCAGCCATTCCTAATGGCATTGTTTTTCTTCATTTTAGGATTAAATTTATTTGGGCAAATTCCATTCCTTGGTGGATCAAATGTTACTGGTAATCTTGCTGTGACAATGGTTCTCGCCATCTTCGCATTTCTAGTTACCAATCTTAACGGGAATAAACATTACTGGGAACATATCTTCAATATGCCAGGTGTAC
>JAHDDD010000061.1:3508-15115 GCA_020629535.1 Saprospiraceae bacterium | reverse complement strand
GGTGATGCTGTTTTGGTTGTACCAACCACAGGAGATCCAATTGTAAGAGTTCAAGGAGGAAGCGTGATTCAACCCATTCAAGATGAATTAGGAAACAATGCACCTTTCAAAGATGGTCTCTTCGATGATCCAATCACGGAATTGGCCATTGCAAATTCAGAAATCGCTGGACATCCTTATTACGAAGGATTGTTTCCTTGGGTTAAAGATCCAAATAGCTCAGGCTTGGATGAAGGAGTAATCATAAACTGGTGGGATCCTAACTCATTGGTGACTGTTCAAACTGACATGGGGCCGATTACAGCACCATTGAACGCCCTGCCTCATCCTTCTGATCCAAGTGGAACAACTAGTTTTCATGATAATGGATTGTTGTTGAATGAAGGAATGTCTGCTGAAAAAGCCAGAGCCAATATAGCAGATATCATGGGCTATATTATACCAAGAGCTTGTCTTACTCTCAATCTTGAAGAGTGCGCATACTTTTTTACTGGAACAGAGGAAATCATAGAAGATCCTTCATTGGTATCAATTGCGCCTAATCCTGCATCTGACCTGATCAATATCAATACTTCGCATTTGGTCATGAATAAAGTAAATGTACTCAGCATGGGAGGTCAATTGGTTGCAAGCTATCAAAATATTGATGCAAGCAATTTTTCAATCCCTAGAGGAAATTTGACTAGTGGATATTACTTTTTGAAGATTCACTTTGATGATGGAATCTTTACTGAAAGAGTAGTTCTTAAATAGAATTAAAAATATTTAAACCAACTTTGATGGGGTGAATCTGTAAAGATTCATCCCATTTTTTATCTTCGTTACTTTAGACTTAAACTAGATGCTGCGTAAAATTCTGTATTTATTTTTGGCCCTCATTCTCTTGTTGGTTGTTGCTTATTTGCTCGGGCCAAGATATCCAGAAACACCATTTGACAATAATCCAATCCAAAGTAGTTATGGTATTTCCAATATCGAATCTCAGTTTAAGTTATTAAATAAATCTTCAGATCCTGTCCGTCCTGGAAATGAGGCTGAGTTGATTTGGTATCAAGATTCAATTGCTCAAACTGAATATTCAATGGTTTATCTTCATGGATTTGGTGCAAGCAAGATGGAAGGTGAGCCCTTGCACAGAAACCTAGCCAATACATTTGGGTGTAATTTAATTCTGGCGAGACTTCCTGATCATGGGGTAGAGGTGGATGAAAAAATGCTTGATTTACAAACTTCCAAGTTGATTGATCATTCAAAAAAGATCATTGCTCTTGCATCTGAAATGGGGAAGAAGGTAATTATAGTTTCTACCTCAACAGGTTCGACTTTGGCAAGTTACTTAGCTGCAAATGATGATAGAATTCACAGCTTGATTATGTTAGCCCCAAATTTTGGAATTCCAGATTTTACCTTTGATTTGCTTGACAGACCTTGGGGATTACAACTAGCTCAATGGACTACGGGTTCAAAGTATCATGTGTGGGAAGCGAATGAAGAAATTCAGAAATATTGGTATAATCATTACAGACTTGAGGCTTTGGTTGTATTGGATCAATTGTTAGGGAAGACAATGACCAAGGATGTCTTTTCAAAAATCACAATCCCTTTTTTTATAGGCTATTATTACAAAGATGAGGAGAACAAAGATGATGTCATAGATATAGATATGATATCAATATTCGCTGAGGCGAGTAATACCGAAAAACAGAAAACAAAGGTTATGGCCTTTTCTGATGCGACCGGCCATGTTATTGGTAGCGAACTTATGAATCCCAATTGGAAAAGCGTTGAGAACGAAATCATTGACTATTGTGTCAATGTTCTTCAATTGAAGAAAGTCAAGGAGAAACCGAAGCCGGAAGAAGTGTCTAAATCTAGTTTTGTCCCAAAGTAAATTGTTCGAAGAATTCCTTTCCTAAGAACTTTGGTTTAAATCCTTCGACGTCAGGTAATTCATTTACTCTTCTAATATCTGCTGGATTTTCAGAGTTTGTGACTAAGAATATCTTGGTTCTGTTGCTTGCTTTTTCGATGCTACCATATTCATTTATGAAATCCCAACCAGACTTGCTTGGCATGTTCAAATCAACGAGTATTAGGTCAGGCCAAGCCTCAAGATTTCCACCGTTTGCGATATTTCTCAAGTTGGTGATTGCTTCTTCAACTGAATAATGTTCGTGAATATTTTCATTCACTATACCTGCTTCTTCAATCATGATTTTATGATAGGTGTGTGCAGCATAATCATCATCGATTAGCATAATTCTGAAATCTTTGCTAGCTCGCATAATCGTATTTTTTAAGAGTGAAACTGAAGATGGACCCTTCCCCAAATTTTGAGTTTACCCAAATTTTTCCATCGTGTAATTCTACAATTTTTCGGGCATTGGCTAGTCCGATGCCATTTCCTTGGTATTTTTTATTTCCGTTCAAAGTTTGGAATAAGTCAAAAACCTTATGTTGGGAACTTTGACGCATACCAATACCGTTATCTTTTATTTGGATAACATGATAGTTGTTAGTCTGCTGGTAGTTGAATTTGATCTCTAGCTTCCTATCAGGTGATCTGAATTTAATTGCATTTGCCATCAGGTTTTGGAATAATTGCATGAGCTCTGATTCATACCCGATAATTTTAGGAAAACTTTGAGGATGAATGAATATTTCCTTGTCTTCAATTTGATGACGAAGATTGTCCATAACTTTATTGTATACCTCATTCAAATCAACTTCAGATAAATTGACTTCATTTCCAACAATCAAGTAAGAATGAAGTCTTGAAATCATCTCCAACATATTGTTGGATGTATTGACAATGATTTTGAATAGTCTCTTACTGTCTTCTGGTAATTCTTCGTAATGTTTTTTCTCAATGAGTTTACTGAAAACATTGATTGTATTTGCTGGTTCTTTAAGATCGTGTGTTGTGATATATGTAAGTTGCTCAAGTTCTTTATTTTGTTTTCGAACTTCATCATTCGATTGCTTAAGTCTTGTGTTTAGCTCATTTGCCTTTTTGTTAGAACCATATAGTAAATATGTACTTAAAAGGAATCCAAGTAATAGACACAGAAAGATATTGAGCATTCGAGAGGTCGATTGGACGTTTTCTTTGAGTACAATATTTTCGGAATTTAATTGCTCCTTTTTGAATTTGTCTTCTACTAAGGCACTAACTTGCTCAGATAATTCCGAACGAGAATTCTCCAAATGAGAATTTCTCATCGAAGCAAACTTAAATGCCTTTTTATAGTCTTTATTATTGTTGTAATGTTGGATGGCAAATTTGATGATTTCAGATTGGCAATCATATGTTTTAGAACATGCTAATACAGAATCAATACTAACTGGAAGTGATTTTTCCAAAGCCGAATGATACCTTAGATCGTTCAATAATAATTTTGCAAAATGATCACTGTGTTTGTTTATCTTTTGACTATTAGCGTATCGCAGCGTTGATTGCAACAGTGTTTTTGCTTCTTGAAATTGTTGTTGTTCTATCTGGAATTTGAGGTAGTCGTTGGCAGCTTTGATTTTTAAGTAACTGTCATTCTGACCCTGGACTATAATCTGAGCTTGACGGTAGAATTTTGTTGCCTTTGCTAAATTGCCTTTTTTCTCATTTATGGCAGCCATCAATAATAAATCATGAGTAGCGTTGAAATTCTTGCTTTCTACATTCTTTAATTTTATTGAATATTGATAGGCTTTGTTTATGTAAGTCAATGCATTTTCATAATCATCAAAGTTGAAATAGCAGATGCCAAGGTTGCCTAATGGAATTGACTTTAATGAGTCCCTTCCGATTTTTTCCAATAGTTTAATGGAATTCAAGTAAAGCTCAATTGCTTTCTTGGGCTTATGACATTGCGCGTAAAAATTACCCAAAGCATTGTTCAAATACCATTCATCATCAGGAGCGATGGTTTTAATTCTTTGTAAAAATTTGGGACTAAGGTGGACAACTGAGTCTAGCTCTGACTGATTAATCCAATAGTTTAATTCCAATTTTATCAGTTCAGCTTCCTGTTTCTTTGTCTCCAGGGATTTTGCACTTGCGGTCAATTTTCTAAAGTACTCGTCATCAAATTCAACACGATTAGAAACCATTGTTCTTAAGGCTTCAATTTGATTTTCAAGAAAAAGAGAATCTTCTGTTTTTTGTGAAATAACCAAAATGAGACTATCAACCAAGGGCGCATTGGCGGCTTGGCAAAATAAAGTCAAGAAAAGAAATGATATGATTGAAAGTAGTCTAAGTTGCACTGTTCAAATTTAGCAGGGGCGCCAAATTACTCTCAAAGATGTATTACAAAATAGACACCATATTCAATTCATTCACCCTCTGAATAATTAAATGTAAATCAGTTGACCAAGGTAGTTGGTTAAGCCTTCCAGTTTGTAAATTATATTACATTTGATTTATGTTTTAATTAACAAATTTTAGGCACTAATCCCGTCTTGATATTGTTTTAATGAGGTATTGAAAAATTACAAAATGAAAACATTCTACGCGCTCATCTTCCTTTTTTTTGGCATTCAGGCATTTTCTCAAGAAGCATTGAACGTCTCTACTTCTGTAACTGATGATTATTTGATTGTCAAGTATGATTTGAAAGGCAAGGCTGATATTTTATATGAAGTTACATTGCATTTCCTTGATGATAAAAATGAAAAAATTGTTCCGCGTTCACTGAATGGTGATGTGGGTAAGGTCGAAGCAGGTTCAGCAAAAACCATTGTTTGGGATGTTTATAAAGATGTTGATGGTATTCAAGGTAGCCTTATCCCGATTGTTACTGTAAAGCAAGGCACGCAAAAATCTGCAGATACCAAAAAGCAACCGACCCCAATGCCACAAGCTCCAGGGAAAATTATTGATGTACTCACGAAGCAAGTTGCTAAAAATTCAAAACGTGAAAGGAAGCCTGTTCGGATAGGGATCAGATTGGGGTCTGGCAAATCAAATGTAAATACTGAGCAAAGGGAGTTTTTCTTTACTTCTGAAAGATCTTACATCGTAGGGCCATATCTACGATGGAATTTGTCTAGAAAGTTTTACTTGCAACCAGAAGTTTTATATCATCAATCAAGATACAATGAGCTCTTAAATGCTGAGGAGAAATTGGTCCACAAGAATGATCAGATCAGAGGCCAATTGATGGCAGGTTTGGCTCCCATAGGTCTTGGTTTGCATTTCAATTTTGGTGTATATTATGGATATGTTTTTCAAGGGTTGGAATACTCTGATCTTGACATAGTTTCACAGACACAAACAATCAATGATATCAAACCAGCAAATGCAGATCGCTTTCCTTTTGATGAAAATGACGCAGGTTTTCTCATTGGAGGTAGTTTAAGTCTAGGGCAAGGATCATTGGTGTTGGGTGTGATCCACTCAAGAGGATTTGACAACTTTGTACAAGCTGATTACTTTATTGGTGAATCTGTTATCTCCGGTCAAAGTCTTGTCAATAAGAGTACCCATTTCTTTATACAAAAAGGATTTTAATTTGGACTTACTCAAAAGATAGTTCATACTGGTTTTCGTCTGTTTTGCTCTGGGTGCAACTGCCCAGGTGGATGTAGATTTTCCACAAAAAGGCAAAAGAGAATTAAAGGAATATAGGTCTGGAGAGGAAGTTAACCTCACCGGTCTTTGGGAAGGGAAGGTTTCTCAATTAAATTGGAATGGACAACCTGAATTTGCGGGTGTTTCTGGAAAGCTGCATGTTGAAATTCAACAAAAAGGAAATAAGATAACTGGTCTTATTGTTTGCAGAGCAAAATTTGCAGACAACCAAGGATATTTAACTTACGATAAGCATTTTACAGGACTTTGGGATGGCTTTAAATTGCAATATCAAGATGTTCGGATTGAAAACTACATCAACACGCATAGAAGTTTACGCCATCTTGAAACTTGTCTGAAGGAAGCCGATTTAGAATTTTATAAAACCAAAGGCAAATTCCACCTTGAAGGGAATTGGACAGGAAAAGGACATGTTACTGATATAGATTGTGTGCCAGGGAAAATTCATTTAACAAGGGTCAATCCCGAAGATATTAGTGTCGAATACGCCAATACCGTCAATGTCAATTTTGAGCAACAAGATGGCAGGCCAGTAGAACTTAAGTGGAATAAAGAAAATAAACTTAAAAAAATAAAGAATAGGAAAGTTGATGAAGGGGAGACCGTGTATGTGTCAAGTGAAAAATTGAATATTACGGTTTATGATCATAAGAAAGATGATGGTGATATCATTTCATTGAACTATAACGGGAATTGGCTCCTTGAAAAGTATAAGATTCAGAATGAAGAGCACAAGATTGATGTGGTTTTACATAATGATAAAAAGAATCCTGACTATATTTTATTATATGCTCATAATCTAGGAAAGATACCGCCGAACACTGTTGCCATTATTATTGACGATGGAGTGGTGAAGCAACGGGTTGTGCTTAATTCCGATATGAATGTCTGCGATGTAATTTATTTCAAATTTGATCCTAACAAAGGTTCATAATTTAGAATTCCAATATTCTAAATTTGAATCAATTTCATATTGATCATTTTTCCAACCGTAAAAATTAATCCTGCCATCGATTTCTTTCATCTGTTCTCCAAGAGCTACTGCTTCTTTGTAATCACCCATTTGTGCATGATATCTGGCAGCTGTCCATAAGTGGTGACCCCTGATATAATCAAGTGGATAGTAGAGTTCATTCCATTCTCGGGATTTAACCTTCAGCGCTTGGTCAGCCATTTCAAGCCAATTAGGGACGAGCTCAGTGTCCAATGATTGATCCAAAGCAAATTCTGCAGCTTGTATGTAAGCCACCCAACTTGTATTGGGATCAGAAATGGAAATTTGCTGTTCTAAGGTATCAATGAAACTTTGCTCGAATGGGGTTTCCACAAAAAAGGAAACAGATTTATCTGCCCAAGCAAGGCTGATCACTGCAATCTGAAAAGATGATTGATCAATTGAGATTGCAAATTCTTCTTGATGAGAAATGGATTGTGCAGCCACTTCAAACTCTAATATATTTTTACTTTCATCCAATCTGAATGCACCCCATTGATCATGCACTTCATTGATGATTACTTTCCAGGCTTTGTTTTTTTCTGGTTTAATGAAAATAGAATATGAACCGGCTTCAAGTGATTCACCTCTGATTTTGCAATCTGAGCTGATTGAAAAGACCGTTGCTTCATTTGCACCAGTTCTCCAAATTCTGCCGTATGGCACCAAGTCACCCCAAATTGTTCTGTTCTTTACTTTTGGTGATGAGTAAGAGAAGGATAATTCTGTGTAAGCAATTGTGTGTGAAATTGTTTTGAGTGGGCTAACTCGTGGTAATACATTTGTTCTGTATTGTGCTTGTATAGCGTTACAAAAACAAGCAATGGCCAAGAGGGCCAACAAAGAATTGACTTTCATAATTGATGTTTTTCAATTCAAAAGTATAGCGAAAGTTCAGAGGATCAACAAATCAAATCCTCTTTTTAGACAATCTTAACAAATAATGGTAAAGTACTAATCGATGATAATTAGAGACTTGTTGATGACACCATCAACTTTCTGAATCGAAAAAATGTAATGACCAGATGGTAGATCAACGGTGTTGATGATGTTATCAAGATTTGACAATTTTCCTTGCTGAATAATTTTACCTTCTAGTGTTATGATATTGAATTGCTTTTCTATCAATTCAGATGGAATGGAAATTATAAAATCTTGTCCTTTCTTGACCGGATTAGGACCCACCTTCACTTGCTCTTGATAAATATCTTCATTTGTACTCAAGCCTGGAACGTAGTATTCGATGATTCTGTTAGGACCCGAACTTGGATACTCAAAGCCATTTGTGGCAAAATAGATTGAACCAGTATTTGGATTAATGCAAATGTCTCTCAGCCTTCCATGATTTTGTAAATATTCTTCAACATCAACAATCTCAGTTCCATCATCATTAAATTCCAATGCAGAAATACTTGGTTCACCTTCAAACCCTCCTAATACTGCCATCAGCATTTTCCCTTTCCATGCTGGAATGGCATCATGCTCGTAATAGCAAATATCATTGACAGCAAAACAGGAGTCCCATTGCCAAAGTGGTTCTACGACATCAAATTGGCTACAGAAATTTTGCTCAGCATTTGTATTGCAAAGTCCTTCTACATTTGGCCAACCATAATTTCTGTCGGATGCGATTAAGTTGAATTCGTCAAAACGCATATTGCCATGTTCTGATGAATAAATCTGCCGGTTGGGCCCATACGCTAGTCCTTGAGCATTTCTATGACCAAAGCTGTAAACATAACTTTCAGGATCAGGATTGTCCGAAGGGATGCTACCATCTGGATTGATTCTTAGGAGTTTACCTTCGAATCGAGATTTATCTTGAGCCAAATCAGGTGATCGAGCATCACCTATGGTCATTAAAATCTTATTGTCGTCAGTGAATAATAATCGGGAGCCATTGTGAAAAGTTGCAGCGGGTAAACCCTCAAGTAATGTTGTTTCATTGATGAGATTTTGTCCGTCCCATTCAAAAGAAACAAGTCTTTCTCTAAGTTGGCTAAATCCTAACTCGTATGTGTATGCGACGTATATGAGAGAGTTGTTTTGAAAGTCATTGTCAAAGCACATTCCCAACATACCTGCTTCCCAGCCATGTTCAACTTCATCTCTTAGATCAAGGATTTCTGTTTTTGTTCCATCAAAAGGGTTTATTCTGTTGATTCGGCCAATTTTTTCTGTAACCCAAAGGTGGTCATCCGGTCCCCATTTTAATTCCCATGGAACATTGAGACCAATTGATATTTCCCTTTCTACAAGGGTGGTTTCGCCAACAGTGATGGAGTTTTGAGCAAAAGCGTTTTGACCAAATAAAAGAATGCTGAAGAAACAGAGTGAAAGGATTCGTGATCTCATTTTCAAATTTGATTATTCTGTAAGAATGAATTTCTTGGTTATAATTCCAGAGCTACATTTAGATTTTAAATAGTATGATCCTGGTGTTAGATTCGGATTTAATTTGCTGAGCTTAGTCTTGATTGTTCCTGATGAAACAAGTTTACCTTCGAAATTGTAAATTTCATATTTCTGGTCTAGAAAATGGGAAGAGACTTCAAGATTCAAATCATTGATAGATGCTGCAGGGTTGGGAAATATATCTATAGACGGAGAATGATTGTCAATTTCATTGGTAGAAGAAACGAAATCTAAATTTGCATATTCAATGATTCGATTCGGTCCAGAACTAGGGAAACTAAATCCATTTGTAGCAAAATAAATGGCACCTGTATTTGGGTTTATGGCAATGTCTCTGATTCTTCCATAGTCAGTGAATATTTGGTCTACTTCTGAAATCTCATCACCTGATTCATTAAGTTCAAAGATTGAAATGCCAGGAGTGCCTAGGCTTCCACCCAAGAGTGTTACTAGCAATTTATCTTTCCATTCTGGAATTTGTTCATTGGTGTAATAGCTGAGATCATTCACTGCGTAGCAAGGGCTCCATTCGTACAATGGTTCAACAATGTCAAAGGTGTCACAATAGACTATTTCGAAATCATCGTCACAATAGCCTTGCACGTTTGGCCATCCATAATTCCTTCCTGGAAGAATTAGGTTTATTTCGTCAGCATCAAGATATCCATGTTCTGTCTCATACAATCGACCGTTAGTGGCGTAATGCAATCCTTGTGGATTTCGATGACCCATTGAATAGGTATAAGAATTTTCAAATGGATTATCTTCAGGAATGCTTCCATCAAGATTGATTCTGAGTACTTTACCATTTAGTCTGGATGGATCTTGTGTGAAGTTCGGGAGACCTGCATCTCCAGTTGACATATACAGCTTTTCATCTGGACCCACGATCAATCTAGATCCATTGTGAGAGCTTGCCCCTGGTATTGAATCTATGAGCAGTTGTTCATTGATCAATGAATCGCCAGTCCATTCGAATTTTGTCAATCTTGCTTTGACGAGAAATCCCATAAACAAATAGTCATAGACAATGAAGACTTCCGGAATACTATCAAAGTGTGGATGTAAAGCCATACCAAGCATCCCAGATTCATCTCCACTTTCGACTTGCTCTTCTATGTCGAGAATCATGGTTGTGAGTCCATTTTCAGGATTGGTGCGATAGACCTTTCCAGTCCGTTCAGTGATCCATAGATGATCGTCTGGACCATATAGCATTTCCCATGGGATATTGAGACCGATGGCAACTTCGCGCTCGGTTAAAGTCGTACTGTCAATGGTCAAAGTGGCTTGTGTAAAGAGTGGCTGAGCACTCATGACTGCTATGAAAAGCGTGAACAAACTCCTTGAAAATACTTGCCAATTCATGTCAGCAAGATAAGATTTACATCAAAAAGGATATAGCTAAAACTGAACTATTTATGCAGCCTGAAGGTAAGGCGACATTGATCAATAAATCAAAGTTACGTCACCAACATGAAGGGTTACATTACCAGATGGATGCAGCACTTTGATCAAATATGCATAAACACCCTGCATGGCTTCTGCGTCACCAAATTCACCATCCCACCAATTGTCTTCATCGTGGATTGAAAAATTGAAGCTTTCAAAAATATAGTTTCCCCATCGATCGTAGATTCGGTATTCCATGATGTCAGCCATATAATCATCTCTTGCAAAGACTCTAAATAACTCATTTGGAAAACCTTGACCTGGCGTAAATAAATTTGGAATAAAAACAGGACAATCAGGGATTGGGATTTCTGCATCATAGAATGTCTGACAACCATTTTCATCTTCAACCATGATTGTATATTCGCCCACACCTAATCCTGTGAATGTTTCTTGGGGTTGGAAATTTCCTCCATTTAGTGAATATAGAAATTCTCCAAATCCACCCGTTGATGAGACCGTGATCACTCCATCTTGAAATTCACACGAACTCGGGTCGATGTCTACAAAATTTATATCAATCGGCGGTGTTGATTCTATCAATGCACTTTCAACAATAGAACATCCAAGAGAATCGATGATGGTTAAATTAAAGGTGCCTGCACTAAGGCTATCAAACAACGGACTTTCCTGAAACGTATTTCCATCTAAGGAATATAAGTGGGTTCCCCCTGTGCCAGAACTTTCGATTGAGATTGAACCAATGCCTTGTTCACATGCATCTAGGGAAGTATTGGTTGTTGCATTGATTTCGGTTTCTGCACTTTCGATTATTGCAGTTGATTCTAATGAACATCCTGCCGCATCCACGACTGTGATGGTATATTCACCAGCCTCAAGATTTGTGAATGTCGGATTAAATTGAAAGTTCCCGCCATCGAGGGTGTATGAATGAGTGCCAGTTCCGCCCAAGCTTTCAAAAGTTATGGAACCTGATCCTTGCTCACAAAAATCTGGAGTGACGGCTGCGTCGATTGTTGCAATTGGCTCACTGTCATTTATTTCAACACTGATTGCAGAGCTGCAGCCAAAAGGCCCAATAACAGTAATGTCATAAATACCAGCTGGGAGTGGACCAAAACTATTGCTACTTTGGAAGTTTATATTGTCAATTGAGTAAGTAACGCCTGTCTCCATATTAGTGAAAACTTCAATG
>JAHDDD010000061.1:0-3498 GCA_020629535.1 Saprospiraceae bacterium | reverse complement strand
CCGTTAAATAAGCCACAACTTGTATGTGTGACTTCAACATCTGTGATTGATGTTGGCCCTATCGAAATGATTTCTGCGTTGAGTAGGGCAGCACAATCATTTTCGTCAAGAATAAAGATTTCATATTCACCCAATGGAAGTCCACCAAAAAATCCACTTTCTTGCCATGTGCTACCTCCGTCAATTGAATATTCGTATACGCCCGAACCGTTATTTATTATTTCAATTGATCCAACATTGTCTTGGCAGATGATATCAGTAATATTTAAATCTATTTGACTTATGATATCGACTCCTGTGTTGCACAGTACAAAATTATCCAATCCGAGTCCAAAGGCTCCACTTACTTCTCTTGTGCCTTCGAAACGAACACTCGAGATTCTTCCTTGACAACCAGGAATATTGAATCCCCAACAAGTTGACATTCCGTCTCCTGTACCGGGATCGCCGTCTTCAATTATTATGGTTTCCAGTATATTGCCGTCTTCATCTCGGGCTTCAATTTCAAAAATTTCACCCAAATCAATATCAAGAATACATCCGGAAATGGAATCCACAGGTGTTTCGAAATACATATAAAGTGGGGGAGAAGTCAGCCCTGAAAGAACACCATCGTCAGTGAGGAAAAATTGCCCAATATTTTGGTTTGGGGCGGGAGTGTCGTTACCATTTCCAAAATTGCTACCAAAGGCTGCCGCTTCAAAACCTCCAATCTCCGCCAAAACTGGCGGATTTCCATTTTCCAAGACAAAAGTAACACCAAACAGATCAAAATATTGATCACTGATAGGAGAGCCTTCGACCTGAACGGCACCCGGGACATTTTCAAAATCAATGGATATGCATTCATTGAGAACCTGGGAGACCCCTATCAAGGGGAATAAACTGAAAAGCACAAATAATATGTGGGACCTAGTTGGGTGCATTGATTGATAGTGTTTTCACACTTAAGATAGCCTATTTATTGATTATAAACCCAAATTTGAGGATTGTGTTGCACTAAAAAATGTTAAGTTGTCTCTTTTGCCACAAAGCACAATTAATTGAATGAATTCATTTTAAAAGTATATATATTCATTTAGAAATATCCAAAATTATGAAAAACTGTTGCATTTGTTGTCTTATTGTACTCTTTTCGGCATTCAATTCTTTTTCCCAATTTAACTTGGAAGGAGGTATAAAATTGAATACAGAAGAAGCATTGGATGGCTATGTTTTATACACCAATTTTTTAGGAACGTTTTTGATAAATAATTGTGGAGAGATCGTCAACAGTTGGGATATTACATTCGCGAACAATCATGTCAAGCTTTTACCTTCTGGGAATTTATTATACCAAACGGCTACCAATTTGATTGAGTTAGATTGGGATGGAAATACGATCTATGATTACGATTTGACATCATTTGATCCATCAATTTCATTCGACTATGAAGTTGTAAAAAAGCAAAATGGGAATTATCTCAGTGTCATTCGCAAAATCTATACGAATGCTGAAATGTTGGATTTAGGATTTGATTTAATTGAATTTTTCCCTTACCTCATAGATGGTGTCATTGAAGTTGATCCCAATACCAATGAGGTCGTTTGGGAATGGTATTTGACTGACCACATGATTCAAAATAGGTACCCTGATTTAGAGAATTTCGCAGACCCGTTTGAAAATCCTGGAAAACTAAATATATATGATATCCAATTAGGAGATTGGGATGATACAGAGAGTTTTATGATCAATGGAATGTCATACAACGATGATAAAGAGCAAATTATACTTAGTGTTCGGAAACTAGGAGAGGTAATCATTATAGATAATTCTACAACAACAGAAGAGGCAGCTGGATCCGAAGGAGGCAGATATGGAAAAGGTGGAGATGCAATATTCAGATGGGGTAATCCTTCAAATTACATTGATTCAAATCAAGAACAAATCTTGTTTTATCAACATGATCCAAGCTGGATAGAATATGGAGAGTTTGCAGGTGACATTTCTATTTTTAATAACGGATTTCTGAGAAATACTTCCGGGGCACCGTATTCTTCGATAGAAATTGTTAGGCCTGAAGTAGACGAAGATGGAAATTTTGTTTTCGACCAAGAGTTAGGCTGGGGGCCTTACGATCCTGTGTTTCGATATAGTGAACCGGACACTGAAACTTATTTCTACTCTGACTACACTTCAGGTGTGAAAATATTGGAAAATGAGAACTTGTTTGTGACACTTGGGAAAGACGCAGAACTTGTAGAATACAACAAAGCAGGTGATTTGGTTTGGAGATATGTAGCTCCACAAGCTTTTTATATTTTTAGAGCAGAGAAATATGCAAAAAACTACCCTGGTTTATTAGGGAAAGAATTGGAACCAATGGGAGTGGTGGAAAATCCACCGAGTGAATACGATTGCATGCTCATATCTCATCAAGAAAACTTGCAGGAAAATGGGTTAAAAGTTGATTGGTCTCTCCAAGTCGATCATCTGATCGTTGAATCTATTGCAGAATTCAACGGACATTTTGAGATATTCGATGTAGGAGGAATTCCTGTTGCTAATGGTGAACTAAATACGCAGATGGAAATAATTGACTTATCAACTCTATCATCTGGAATGTATTTCTTTAACATTGTTGACAGTAAAGGGCGCAGCGTTTTGGTAGAGAAAATTATCAGAAAATAATAATTACTTTCTTTACGGATTCCACATTAAAAACGCTTTAATGAACGGAGTTAAATTTCCATTTAATACATCGTCGGGATTTCGGGTCTCGTGATTTGTTCTATGGTCTTTCACTCGTCGATCATCCAAAACGTAAGATCTGATTTGAGAACCCCATTCGTTTTTCATTTTCTTGCTCTCAACTGCATTTTTTTCGGCCCTTTGTTTTTCAAGTTCAACTTCATAAAGTCGACTCTTCAAGAGTTGCAATGCTTTTTCTCTGTTCATGTGTTGAGACCGTTCTTGCTGGCATTCAGCTACTAAACCAGAAGGTAAATGTCTTACTCTGACAGCAGATTCTGTTTTATTAACGTGTTGGCCACCTGCGCCGCTAGCTCTAAAGGTATCCCACTCCAAATCAGCGGTATTGATTTCTACTTCGATTGAGTCATCAATTACTGGATGAACAAAGACGGAGGCAAACGAGGTCATTCGTTTTCCTTGTGCATTGTATGGGCTTACACGAACAAGTCTATGGACTCCGTTTTCGCTCTTCAGCATCCCATAGGCAGTATCTCCACTGAACTCTAGCTCAACACTTTTGAGTCCGGCGACATCTCCTTGTACCCTGGATATTTCAGTAACCTTGTAATTGTTTTTTTCTCCATACATTACATACATCCGATATAGCATTTCAGCCCAATCGCATGCTTCTGTGCCTCCGGCACCTGCATTGATTTCAAGTAGGCAGGACAAAGCATCTTCAGGTGCATCCAGCGTTGAACGGAATTCGATTTCTTCCATGCTTTTGATGATCTGGTTGTATTTTTCATCCAGTTCTTCCATGG
>JAHDDD010000060.1 GCA_020629535.1 Saprospiraceae bacterium | reverse complement strand
CTTCGTCGAATCCACCCCTCCAAAGAGGGGAATTTTTCCCTTTTGATTTTGAAGCAACAATTCACGTTCTCACCATCCACCACTCACCACTCATCACTCACCATTCACCATTCACCACTCATCACTTATCACTCACCACTCACCATTTGCCATTAATTACCATTCCCCAATCATCCAAGTGCGTGCTCAAGAACTTCTCCCATCTGCTCTACATAGATAAATTCTAGACCTTTGAGATATTCTTGATTGATCTTTTCGATGTCTTTTCGGTTGTCTTCACAAAGAAGAATATTTTTGATACCTGACCTTTTTGCAGCAAGGACCTTTTCTTTGATTCCACCAACGGGAAGTACTTTTCCTCTTAAGGTAATTTCTCCGGTCATGGCCAATGAAGATTTTACTTTCCTTCCGGTCAATATTGAAGTGAGAGCAGTCAGCATGGTCACGCCTGCACTTGGCCCATCTTTTGGAATCGCGCCTTCCGGTACGTGTATGTGAATGGAATTGTTTTCAAAAATTGATGGATCGACACCAAGTTCTTCTGCATGAGCCTTGATGTAACTTAAGGCAGTAGTCGCAGATTCTTTCATCACATCACCCAAATTTCCCGTAAGGGTCAAGGCAGGTTTACCTTTACTTGTAGATGCTTCTATAAACAATATGTCACCGCCTACAGATGTCCAAGCCAGACCGATGGCTACTCCAGATTGTTTTATTTTTGAATACTTGTCTTTTTTGAATTTAGGATGACCCAATATTTCTTTGAGTTCTTCTTCTTTCACTTTTGGATTGTAGCTTTCTTCCATGGCCACTTTCTTGGCGACATAACGCATGACACCTGCTATTTGTCTGTCCAAACTTCTAACACCCGACTCCCTTGTATAACCTTGAATGATGGCGGAAAGTACTTTGTCACTGATGCTGATATGCGAAGCTTTCAGTCCATGCTCCTCTCTTTGTTTTTTCACCAAATGCTTCTTAGCAATCTGAATTTTCTCTTCTGTCGAATATCCGCTGATTCTAATAATCTCCATCCTGTCTAGTAACGCAGGCTGTATGCTATTGAGAGAATTAGCGGTTGCGATGAACATCACTTTCGAAAGGTCGTATTCCAGCTCAAGGTAGTTGTCATAGAAACTATGGTTTTGCTCCGGGTCAAGAACTTCGAGCAAAGCTGAAGATGGATCGCCTCTGAAGCTGTTTCCTATTTTATCAACCTCATCTAAAATAAAGACGGGGTTAGAAGACTTTGCTTTTTTGATGGACTGAACCAATCGTCCAGGCATGGCACCAATGTAGGTTTTTCGATGTCCACGAATTTCGCTTTCATCATGTAAACCTCCGAGTGACATCCTGATGTATTTTCTTCCCAAAGCCGAAGCGATGGATTTACCCAAACTTGTCTTACCAACTCCCGGCGGGCCGACCAACAAAAGTATCGGTGCCTTCATGTCGCCCTTCAATTTTAAGACAGCAAGGTGCTCTAATATCCGGTCCTTGACATCTTCCAAACCATGGTGATCTTTGTCGAGTATCGACTTGACATTCTTTAGATCGAAATTATCGCTCGTATATTCCTCCCATGGTAATTGTAAAAGTGTGTCTAGGTAATTCATCATGATGGAATACTCTGCCACCTGAGGGTTCATTCGTTTGACCCGTTTCATCTCTTTATCGAAATGACTTTGTATGGCTTCCCCCCATTTTTTCTCTTTCGCTTTTGCTTCCAATTCCAGCAATTCTTCGGCATGAGGATTTTGTCCTAGCTCATCCTGGATGGTTTTCAACTGCTGATTAAGAAAATAATCACGTTGTTGTTTTTCAATATTCCCACGAACTTTGGTCTCGATTTGGTCTTTTATTTCGAGCATGTCTAGTTCCTTGCCCATCAATTTCAAAATTTCATTTCCTTTGGCAAGTGTGTCGGTTATTTCCAATATGTGCTGTTTTCCTCGCACATCAATGTTCAAGTTGCTCGCGATGAAGTTCATCAAAAATTCATCGGACTTAATATTCTGAAGCATGATCATTGCTTCAGTTGGAATGTTAGGAGAGAGTTCAATGATTTGTTTGGCCATGTCTCTGATGGAAGCACTCATGGCTTTTATTTCTTTGTTGTTTGGCTTCTTCTTTTTGGCCAATGCTTTTACCTCACCCTCCAGATTCGGATCAGTAGAAGTAAGTCCCATCAGTTCCGCCTTTGATTTACCTTGAAGGATTGCCGTAGTATTACCATCCGGCATTTTGAGGAGTTTTACAATTTTTGCTACAGTTCCAATTTGGAACAAATCTTCCTGAGAAGGAGATTCTGTATTGATTTCTTTTTGAGAAAATACGCCTACCAATTTCGAACCTTCGTAGGCCTTTTTGATGGATATTTTAGACTTTGATCTTCCAACGGTAATGGGTATGACCAAGCCTGGAAAAAGTACTGTATTCTTTAATGCCAATAGAGGCAATGTATTTGGAATGTCAATGACCTCTTCTGGATCATCATTTTCATTGATTGAAAACATCGGTGCATAATCCTGCCCTTCATCTCCAAGTATAAACTGTTGTATTCTATCAAACATCTAATTCGTTTATTATTGTAATATATTCCTGCTAATTTTCAGCTCTGATCCTACTTCACTTAACCTTCTTTTGAAATGGAACCTCCCGCACATCAATAATGTTTGTTACACTGCATCAATTCTCTTGTCAAATTACTAGAACTCAAAACTATTAACCAAGAACTAATCCATCGTCAATATTCGTTCCATGCCAAGAAAAGTGATAAAATGGCACTTTGATAATGAATTAACGGTCAAAATGACATAAATTATGTCATCTTGTAATGATTCGCTAAGGTTTGGGAGCGATTAACTTTTGCCAGTCAAAGCGAGTATGTTTATATGATCGTACATGAAAAATTCGATAGATGAAAGCAATGTTTTTAATCTTGCCTTGTGTGATATTACTATCGTGCACAAATTCTGGAGCAAATGATGATGTAAAAGAGATTTTAGGCACTGACGAAATTACTCAATCAGAACAAAGTCGTGACAATGATCTATTGTTCTCCTCTGAGTCCAAATATTCAAGGAGTGATCTTGTTCAAAAGCTATATTTAGAAGCGTTGACTAAAAATGAAGATTTAAGAGTTTTTCATCAAAAGATCAATTCCATGGATCAAAAAATTCAAGATAGCACCGCTCTTTTTAATCAATATGCAACTTTAAATGAGAAGTACTTCAGTACTGTAAAAACTTACATTCCAATCATCTCTGATTCTGTGCTTCAACAAAAATTGTATTCCATATTCAAGGAATTTGAAAGAAAACACAATGCAAATATTACATCCCAATCTTCTTTACTTTCTGATGTTTATAATTCTTCCAATAAGCTAAGAGATAGACACACAATCCTTAAATTGTTAACGACAATAAAGCAAATGGAAGAATACCAATCAAAAAAATTACCAGAAAAGTTGCAACTTGAAAATATACATTCAGACATAGAAAATCTAATAAAAGAAATTGAGAAGAAAATAGACCTAGACTAACAGAATTACACATAACACATACAACTACGTTGAATAACGAATTAGTTTTAAATTAAACGATACTATGAAACACATACTTATTCTAATCTTGTGTTCAATTTCCATTCAAACATCATTCAGTCAAATAATAACGGTTGAGGTCGTTGACAATTTCGAATATGAACATAAGCCGGGACATTATGATATTGCCCTTACGGAAATGTTGATTAGGGGAGAAAGTGCAGTAGAACGACATGCTGAACGAAAGGAAAAATTTAATTCGAATTTGAATATCGTGTATAAGTATCTCGAAGAAAATCAAATCACTTTTGAAGAGATGGATGATGAACGTGATCCGAACACAGTTTTACCAGCAGGAGCCATACCACTTAATTATGTCAAGCTGAAAGTCAGCTCAGACAAAGATGAAATAAAGAACTTGGAAAACTTCGTCGCAGGCATCGGTGGTATCAGGATGAACAATGAAGACCTGATGATATCAGTTGACGATGCATTTATGGAATACTGTATGGATTCCATTGTAAAAAGTGCTAGAGCCAAAGCCACCACTTTCGCAAATGGGCTGAAGTTGGAGTTGATAGATATTCATGAGATCAAAATTTTAGAACATAAAGTGAGGAAGATAAAAGATGGGAGTGTCCATTTTCGCACGGATGCTAATAGTACGCATAATGCAACGTTTCGGGTTGAGCTTGGCTTCAATACCAAATCAAAGAAAAACTAACATCATATACAATCAACCGTTAATAATTAGAAATTGAGAGAAGAGATCATTGAACATATTAAAAAACTAGAAAAGGACAGGCAAATCAAAATTTTGCTTGCAGTAGAAAGTGGTAGTCGAGCTTGGGGTTGCCCCTCTCCAGACAGTGACTTTGATGTCAGAATTATTTTTAAAAGAGATAAGTCTGAATATCTAAAAATTGATCAGAAGAAAGACACCATTGATTATTTTCATGGAGAACTCTTAGACATAAATGGTTGGGATATAAAGAAGGTCTTGAAATTGATTCGCAAATCAAATGCAACTCCTTTTGAATGGGTTCAATCACCAATTAAATACAAAGAGATTGACAATTGCAGTTCAGAATTTTTAGATTTGAGTAAAAGATATTTTCAGCCTCGCCATGCCGTAAATCACTATATCGGAATTGCAAAAAACAGTTACCTGAAAAAAGATTCTCCTCAAGAAATCAAACTTAAAAAATTGTTCTATGTGCTGCGTCCACTCATGGCAGCAAAGTGGATCATTCTGAAAGACGAAGTTCCTCCAATGGACATTCCAAATTTGATAAAAGTTATCACGGATCAAAACATTGTAGATCACATCCATGATTTATTAGAATTGAAAAGAATTGCAAATGAAGATTATGTTCATAATGTAGATACATTAATTTCTGATTATATCAAAAATGAGTTTGATGAAATCAGTTCCATTGAAATCATTGACAGGGAGGTCCCTTCTACTGATTCTTTAAATGAAGCATTTCTTCGGTTTATTGAAGACTAAAATTGACATACAATATCTGAGAGACAATGATCTCATCTTATTGGAATGTATCTCAGGAAGCAAGGCTTACAATCTTGACGTTGAAACATCTGACACAGACATCAAAGGTGTATATTATCTACCCAAGAAATATTTTTATGGCTTTGAATATGTTCCACAAGTTTCAAATGATTCAAATGATATTGTATTCTATGAAATTGGTAGATTTCTCGAATTATTGACAAAGAACAATCCCAACATTCTTGAACTATTAGAAACCCCTGAAGATAAAATAATATACAGTCATCCGTTAATTGATAAAATAAAGACCAAAGATTTTCTGTCTAAAAAATGCAAGGACACTTTTGGAGGATATGCATTCACTCAGGTAAAAAAGGCAAGAGGTCTCAACAAAAAGATTGTCAATCCAATAGCAAAGGAAAAGAAATCCATTCTCGACTTCTGTTACATACTCAATGAACAAGGTTCTGTTCCACTCAAACAGTGGCTTAGGGATTATGACAAGAAACAAGAATTGATTGGACTTGTCAATATTCCCCATTTCCATGACACATATGGTGTTTATTATGATGAATCCTCCAAATTCGGATATAAAGGAATCATAAGAAAAGAAACTGCAACAACAGTTTTACTTAGCAGTATTCCTATGGAGGAGAAGCCCATCACACATATGCATTTTAATCAAAATGGATTTATAAAATACTGTAAAGATTATAAAGAGTATTGGGAATGGGTGGAGAATAGAAATGAAAGTCGCTACGAAAATAATGTCCAGCATGGAAAAAACTATGATTCAAAAAACATGATGCATACTTTTCGGCTTTTGGATATGGCAGAAGAAATTCTGACAGAAGGAAAGGTTAAGGTCAAACGTGAGAATCGCGATGAACTATTGAAAATAAGACATGGCGAATGGTCATATGATGAACTCATTGCAATGGCAAACACCAAAATGGAGGCAGTTGAAAGAGCTCACAAAAGTTCACGATTGCCCAATGAACCAGACCGGATAAAAATCCAATCCCTGCTCGTTGAAATTAGGATGGTTCTGTACAGTTGAGAAGAGCCATTGGTTAAATCCGAAATTAGATGCATGAACAGTTGATAAATCTAATGCTTTCATGTATCCAGATCAAAAGGAAAATAATATATTGAAATTGAAAAGCAATTAGCCACATCGCATTTTTAAATCCTAGACCTCTTACATCTTCACCACCTTATAACTCTCCCTATACCCATCACTCAAAATCTCAACAACATACATGCCTTGATTTAAATTGCCAACATCAAGGGTCCAAGCAGACGACTCACTTACTAACAAGGTACCTCTAAGGTCGTATACGTTTATTTGTAAATCAGCATATTGCTCCTCGGCTACAATGCTAAGGACATCATTGACAGGATTCGGAGAAATTATAAATTTTTTAACTTCATCTAATTCAACGATGTTGGTTCTAAAAGACAGCAAGGTAGTGGAATATAACTGTCTTCCATATTCCTCATCCAAGGCAAGGACATATAGCTCGCCGTCCTTTTCAACAACTTCATTGTTGTATCGTGAACCTTTGATGTCTTCCAAAAGGACCAATTGATTGTCACGACTAAGAAGAAAAATCAAATCTGCGCTGTAAAGAAATCCTTCATTGTAAAACTTTGTAAATGACGCATCCAACAAGATTCCAACATCTAGAAACTCTCCTACAAGTTCAATTTCATCAAATGATGCATTTACCTTATAAATTCGCAATTCATCATTTGGAATACGCCCAACTCTTGTCATGATAAATTCCTCGTCACTTGATTCAAAATAATCAATTATCTGTTCATCTTGTATTTCTTCAGGCAAAGCAGAATACAGCTTAGATTCAGATTTGAAAAAGGTATTTGTTTCAATGCCATCTTCAGATTCTGTAAAGAAAAAAACATCGTCGGTTGAGGCTCTATTAAATATATCACCGCCATACGCGGGTTGAAATTCATATACATCCGTACCGTCATAATGAATTTTCAAGTTATTATCACCTATCATCACATTCTGACGAGTGTCATCAAAAGACAATCCGATTATTGGGTTGAACTCAAAAACTGACCCTAGATCCATTACCGTTCCATCATTTTCGATTCTCTTTAAACCAAAATCTGTGACCATAATCAATTGATCTTTAAATATGTCAATCCCATTTCCAAAAACATCTAACAGATTAGAGTAATTGTCGAAAATAAATTCGGAAGGAGCATATCCATCTGTTCGTGATACAACCCCTTCATTTAGATAATATACATAATCATTGTGAATGTACAACGGACTTGACAAGAAGGAATCGTGTACTCCATCAAGCCCAACAATTTCTTCAGTTGCCTTCTCATACCGATATAAGGCTCCGTTGGTGCTGGCAAATATGACATGGGTATCAAAAATTGCATAAGCTTTTATTGTATTCAAAAAGAATTCTCCTTGGAAAATTTCAAGATTCGCCTCCATCTTCACCTGGCTACCATTGTAACTCATGATGGCTTTTGGCTCATCTTGGACAAAACTTATTTTATCATCATACAATTGAAACGATGATTGATTTACCAATTGGATATCTTCTGCGGAATAGAAAGGTTCAATCGTTTGTCCTTTTACATGATAAAAACTGTCTGCAACAAGGATGATATTTTCACCAAACTTAACAACTTGCGAATCTACATGAAAACCATAGGTGGAAGAATCCAGCGCCTCATTTAAAAATGTTTCATTTGTATTAAGGTCAAGGGTAACAAGATTTGGATAAGACTTATCAAAAAACTGGTGTGCTCCCACAACCTTATCACCAAAACGTGCAAAACCAACTTCTTTTGGATTGTAAACTTCGTACTCTCCTTCTAAAATTTGCACTTCAAAGTTTTCCAAATCGATTAACTCAATGTTGTGCACAAGTTGAAAATCTACAACTTCTTGTCCCAGATTTATCAAGTATTGTCCATCCACAATTTCATAATTACTTGACCAACCGTATTTCGTCTCCCTTACTTCATACTCTCCCGTTTCTAAATTTATGATGAGAAGGTCTTCATATTCACTAAGACATGTGAACATTCCATGATTGATTTGAAATGTATGATCAAAATAATTTTGGAAGTCGAAGTCGAGTTCATGTTGTTTTGAAAATGACAAATGATCATACACATGAACGGTGCAGCTATCCGAAGTATTAGTTATGATTATGAAATGCTCTTGATCAAGTAAAATATCATTTATAGATCCTAATTCAATTTGAACACTGTCAATGATTTCATGGACCTCTGTTCTCTCATCCAACGCATACAGTTGACCGTCTCTATTTAGATAATAGATCACAGAATCTTTGACTCCAACGTTCTGTACAAAGTTTGCATTTTGAACCAAAGTATCATGCTGTCCGGAGTTAAGATCAAAAAGGATGTGATCTCTCGAGTCTTGAGAGCCATCAAAATACAAGCACCTCTGATTCACCAACTGATGAGTTGAAAAATCAACATCAATTACAGTTCCGCCAATTTGGTATACAATATAATCATATCCAGTATTTGAATTTTCCGGGCTCAGGGCCAGCGGAAAGTTCCCTCCTCTGTGTTTGTAAAATAGGATATAAGCAATATGATAAGAATCAGGCAAAGGAGTTTTTAAAATGTTATCATTTACAAAATCGTATTCAACAATGTGCCCAAGCTCTTCAAAGAGCATAAAATTCTCGTAGAACATGATCTCATCATTGTCAAAAATGCCTTGAAAATTTTGACTTGAGAGTTCCGTTTTGTTCTCAGGACCAGTCAAGTGAAAGACTTGTAATTCATTCGTTTGGCTCAATGAAATCAAGTATGATTTATCTTCGAAATTTCTGATGAAATGTTCCTTATTACTTCCGTCGGAAACATAGTTTGAAATTCTTACTTGGGAATATAATAGTGTGGTCAAAATCAATGCGATAGCGAGACAAATTGAGTTTTTCATTGTTTGGATTTTCTTTTTAAAAGTAAGGATTGGAAAGGAATTATAAGTTGTTTTTGGAGACTTGAAAATGGTTTTAACCATTGAAATATGGCCGAAATAACAATTGGCTAGAAGCGACATCCTTTTAAATGTTAAAATTGGAGGTCGCAATTTGCGACCTCCAATTTTGTTTATCAGAAATGTTTACCATTCATGACGTTGAGCGATACATAGATAGAAGATAAACTTAAAACATGAGAAAAGTTACGATATTTAGTAAAGAGATTATTCGCGCAGTCCCGCCATCGCGAACTCTCGATATCTATTCTCAATAGAACAGAAAATGTCAGGACAAGATGCACGTATCCACTTTCTATTTCAACATCTGAAGCAGTTGATTCACAAGCAAAATCAGCCGAGAAAACAAATTGGATTTAAAAACTAAAAACTATGCCTCTAGCTCTTCCTTTTCCAAATCCATCACTCCAGCATCTTCCAGACCGTCAATCTCAACTTTGAGATTATCAATGATAAATTTTTGACGGTCCATTGAATTCTTGCCCATATAATAGCTAAGGATATCGGCTATTTTTAAATTCTCATTGAAGATCACCGGTTCAAGTCTGATATCCTCACCAATGAATCCTCCAAATTCGTTGGGTGAGATTTCTCCCAGTCCTTTGAATCTAGTAATTTCTGCTTTGCCTCTGAGTTTTTTGATGGCTGCTTGCTTTTCTTTCTCACTGTAGCAATAATGCGTATCTTTTTTGTCACGGACTCTGAACAATGGAGTTTCCAATATATACAGATGTCCTTCTCTTACGAGGTCAGGAAAAAATTGCAAAAAGAAGGTCAGCAAGAGTAAACGTATATGCATACCGTCAACATCAGCATCGGTGGCTATTACAACTTGATTGAATCGAAGTCCTTCAAGACCATCTTCAATGTTGAGGGCGTGTTGGAGGAGATTTAGTTCTTCGTTTTCATAGACAACCTTTTTGGTTTGACCAAAACTATTCAAAGGTTTTCCCCGAAGACTGAAGACGGCTTGGGTTTGCACATTTCTGGCTTTGGTAATTGAACCACTGGCAGAATCACCCTCGGTGATAAAAATGGTGGTCTCGAGCCTATCTTCTTCTTTTGTTTTTCTTGGACCATCATTGAAATGAATCCTGCAGTCTCTTAATTTTTTGTTGTGGATGTTGGCCGTTTTGGCACGTTTGTTAGCCAACTTTTTTATGCCAGCAATTTCTTTTCTTTCTTTCTCGGACTGTTGTATGCGTTTTTGCATTGCTTCTGCAACAGCCTTGTTCTTGTGGAGAAAATTATCAAGATGTTTCTTGAGAAAGTCAACAATGAAACCTCTTATAGATTGACCTTCAGGTGCTACATTCAATGAACCCAATTTTGTTTTCGTCTGAGATTCGAACACCGGCTCTTCAACCCTTACACTGATGGCTCCAATGATGGCCGTTTGGATATCTTTTGCATCGTAGTTTTTTCCGAAAAAGTCACGGACCGTCTTTACAATACCTTCCCTGAATGCAGCAAGGTGTGTTCCTCCCTGCGTAGTATTTTGACCATTGACAAAGGAGTAATATTCTTCTCCATATTGTTGCCCATGGGTCAAGGCAACTTCAATGTCTTCATCTTTTATATGTATGATCGGATACCTAACCGTATCCATATTACTTTTTCGTTCCAACAAATCTTTGAGTCCATTCTTTGAGTATAATGTCTCTTTGTTGAACTTTAATTTCAGTCCTGCATTCAGATAAGCATAATTCCAAAGTTGGTTTATGATAAACTCATTTCTGTGCTTGTAATTCTTAAAAACAGAATCATCAGGAATGTATTCGATCAAAGTCCCATTGGATTCTTTTGTTTTCGTTTGCTTTGATTCTTTGATCAAGACACCTTGAGAAAATTCAGCCTTTTTTGCTTTTCCATCTCTAAATGCAGTCACTGTGAAATTTGTAGACAATGCATTTACGGCCTTTAGACCAACACCATTGAGACCAACTGATTTCTTAAATGCCTTGGAATCATATTTTCCTCCGGTATTGATTTTCGAAACAACATCAACAACTTTTCCCAACGGGATTCCACGACCATAGTCTCTGACGATCACTTTTCCATCATCAACTTTTATTTCAATCTGACGTCCATGCCCCATGACATACTCATCAATTGAATTGTCGATAACCTCTTTCAAGAGTACATAAATACCATCATCGTAACTCGATCCATTACCGAGTTTTCCAATATACATTCCAGGCCTTAGCCTGATATGCTCTTTCCAATCGAGGGATTTAATGTTGTCTTCTGTGTATTGAACGGCAGCCATAGTCGTAATTTTCTGTGGCACAAAAATACAAACATATTATTAAAATCAATAATGAATTAGTTGCCCAAAGATGGTATTAATTATAATCTTGGAATTATAAAAATAAGTAAAAGTATAGCCCCAAATCTAAAAGAGCATAGCCTTCCCGATTTGGTCCCGATACATCGGGATAAATAGGGTGCAGGAGCCAGCCAACGAGGGCCGCTTTAAATCGGGATGACCTGTACTGAGCGAAGTCGAAGTATTTTTTGGATTCGTTTACTTCGACAATGCTCAGCACATGTTTCATCTAGGAAAAAGGAATAGAAATATTCTTGTTTGCTCGGTTATTCCACTTTTATGAATTTCCCACTAAATACATCATCTTTTGATTTTGGATTCTTTGTCATGAGTCTATAGAAATATTGACCCGATGGAAGATTTGAAATATCTAATGAGAATTGTGTTTCAGTAACACTTTTTACCATCAATGATTTTCCGTCACTACTAAATATATGAGCATTGAACTCTTCATCAGGAAGGACATCTCCATCGATTTTAAAATTTACTTCAATAGATGCAGGATTTGGAAATACACTTACAGACCTAATGTTGCTGGCAACTTCATCAATGCTTGCGATTATTGGAATGTCTTTGTCCTCTTCCATATCATTGATTAAAGAAACCATTCTGATGATAGGTTCTTTTGATTCGCTTCCAAAACCGGTGATGATGAAGCTGTCTTCATCCAACATTTTAAAACGTGATTGGTCCATAGATTCTTCTGGGTCATATTCAAAAGTTTCCAAGATTTCACCTTTATAGGAATAGCTGGCGATGTAGTGTCTGAATAAAAATATGATCCTACCTTGTTGTAAAATTAGATCCTTTGGAGCTTCTTTAAGATTGAATGATTCCAGCAAATTGCCATAGGAGTCCAACAATTCAAATTGGTCATTGAGGCATGTGCCCCACCTTAGCAAACCCAATTTATTTTTGTATGCCTTGAATACCGTTATGCCATGCTTGTCCGGTTCTTCAGGATATGTCCATTTTATTTTATCATCTTTTATTCCGACAAGGACTGAACCATACCTGCCTCCACTCATTTGATTCCCATTTACTTTTCCATAATCGAACCCTTGGACGATTGTCTTATTTGTTAATTGAGCCAAACCTCTGCTTGGGATGATTCCCAAACCTTCTCTTTTCAGAGATTCTATAGAAATTTTGCTTTGTCTAACATTTACATTCCAATCAACATAACCATGCGTTATATCACTATAACCAAACTCATACGGTTTGGCAGTAAAAAAATAACCTTGGCGTAATCTCATTGTTCTGTAGGAGGCTTTTTCTAATCCAGAAAACTGATCAATTTGGTCACCATTGTTTGAAAAGAGTCTTACGTCATATCCTCCTTTGTGATGACCCCAACAATTTAATCCTATCGATAAAAACTTATTATCCTTGAATGGAAAAATGGATGCATGCTGCTTACAGTCGTTAAAGTAGGTTAGGGATTGAACGCTACCTTCTTTGTCTAGCGCCAAAAGATAGTCCATATCATAGTTTGTGATATTGAAATGGATTTGATCGTCATCTATCCAAAAGTTTCCAACGTGCCCCTGGATATCCACGTCTAAGTCATACTCCCAAAGAATACTTTGAGAGGAGCAGAAAGACGAAACAAGAAATACAAAGATGGAGATTAAAGAAAGTTGGTTGATAGTTTTAATGTTACTCATATTGTGAAGATAGGTTAGTGTTAATCAACGCCATTATAAACCATCGCTAGGAAAAATTAGTTCAAAATATTTCTTAAAGGTTGGAATCGACTTCGAAATCTTCACCATTTTGATAAGAAAATTATTCTACTTTTGCTTTAATTAAATTGACTGAAGATGAGGTCTTTCTTTTTGATTTTATTTATTCAATGTGGATTTGCAACATTCATTTTTGCTCAAGAAAAATTTGAAAACGAAAAACGAATTGAAGCATCTAAAGTTCCACCTTCTGCCTTGACTTTTATTTCCGAAATTGATTTTGAAAATAAAATAAAATGGTATGAAGAAAACAGTCAGGATGGCACTAGCTACGAAGCCAAATCAAAGTGGAATTCATATAAGTACTCAATAGAATTTGATGAAAACGGTCAATGCTTGGATGCTGAAAAAACCATCAAATGGAAGAGACTGAATGCTGATCTACGCAAATCTATTTTGGCTTCTTTATCAAATACTTTTTCAAAAATAAAAGTTTCAAAATTTCAACTTCAATTGAATTGCAAACAATTCATGGAGGAAGAAATAAAAGGTGTTGAGCTTATACAATCTGAAAATGTGTTTTACGAATTGGTCATCAAAGCGATCAAAGAATCGAATAGAAAATTCTACGAAGTGCTCATGAATCAAAAAGGTGAGATGATCAAAACGCTCGAGATTATTGACAGACCAATGGACAATATTGAGTTTTAGATGAAAAGTTTAATTTCTACATTCTTATTCTGTTTCCTCTCTTTCGTTATTATTGGTCAAACGAAAAACACCATTGGCTTGATCCCACGAATTAATTTTTCCATTAAAGGAATAGGGAAGCAAAGTATCAAATCGAGCATTGAATCAAGGCAAGGTTTTTTTGATTCAAGTCGGGAGGATAAAACCGAATATGAAAACATATTGACAGACTACAGTATCTTTCTTTCAAACAAATTACAAAGCAACATGAGTCTCAATGTAGGTTACATGTTGAGGACACGAGGAGATGATATTTTTCACAGAATTAGTCAGCATCTGAATATTGCTCAACCGTGGCTTAATGGCAGACTAGGTCATCGAATTGGCACAGACCAAACATTCACCAAACAAAAAAACACGGTATATCGTATGCGTTATCGTGCTGTTTTTGAAAAATCACTTGCTGGTGAAAGAATTGACAAAAATGAATTTTACACCAAGCTGGGTTCAGAAATTTTATACCAATTTACTCAGGATTTCAAAGATGAAGACAACTTTGAATGGCGACTCCTACCTTCCTTTGGATATGAAATAAACCGCAGCAACAAAATCGAATGGGGACTCGATGTCAGATTTAAGAAATTATTTTCCGAAGAACTCAATTTAGCTCATTGGTTTAGACTAAGTTGGTATTATGGTTTTGTGGTGAATAGTGAGCGATGAATGGTGAGTGATTAGTGGTGGATAGTTAGTGGTTATTAGAGTTTAGTACTTTGTCAAGTAAATAATTATAAATGTTGAACTCGAAAAGTTTGATTTCTGGATTGTATAATTTAGTAAAAGCATCGCTTCAATTTTTATCTAAGTCAAAAGAAGCATAGCCTTCCCGATTTGGTCCCGATGAACCGGGATAAATGGGTGTGGGAGCCAGCCATGGAGGGCCGCTTTAAATCGGGATGATTTTTTGGGTTCGATTTTCATCTTGGAAAAGGAATAGAATTATAAAAATTCAATTGGCAAAGTACTAAACAATATGTACTTGAATATTTGAAATCAATTGGTTTCAAATTAGAAGGACTTTAGCAAGCTAAAGTCCTTCTTTGATAATTGTATATAGAACAGATAAATTAATTTTTAACAACGGTAATATAAGAGGTCGGGTTTCCATTGCTTGGATTTATTACTGTATTATTTACTGAAAGTTGTTTTGTTATAATTGTAAGTTCATCACCTGCAACCAATGTTCCTGATTTTTCAGATGCATCTATCTCTATATTGTGCTTTGAAACAAAAAAAGGTAAATCAAAAAGTATAAAAAAAGCGAGTTTGAGCAATC
>JAHDDD010000059.1 GCA_020629535.1 Saprospiraceae bacterium | reverse complement strand
AATCATATATTTTGGCTTGCTAAGATAGCTTTCTCTAAAATATAATTGCGATCCTTTTTTTGTGATGAATCTTAACTTTCTTCTCTTTTTAGTACTTGCCTCCCATTGTGAAATTCTTGTATTTTTGCAGCCTTATTAAGATGCCATGCGAATTTTACTTATTCTCTTTTTTGGATGTAATTTTTTGTCATCCGTATATTCACAGTCACTATCCACAAGGACCGGATACTTATATGTACAATCGTCTTCTAAGTATATGCAAGTAAAGGCTCACAATTATCAAGTCTTTAGCAATGTAAATTTCACAGACAATACGGTGAAAGTGACAGGTCTCATGAAATCATTTGAGTTTGAATTGGGCGCGATAGACCGAGCCTTTAATAGCAATAAGCTCGACTTATCAGGCTACCCTAAATTTAATTACGAAGGAAACATCACTGAACCAGTTGAGGTTGATTACAGTAAGCCAGGAGATTATCTGGCTACAGTAGATGGTTTTTTATACATAGGTGAGTTCAAAAGGAAAACTCCTGCTAAAGCGCGATTTGTGGTCAAAGATGATGGAAGCATTGATGTGGTTGTAGATTTTTCATTCCAAATCGAAGAGCAAAGTATGGAAACCATCAATCGATTGATGAAAGAGCGATTACCTTCTTTGATTTCAGTTGATACCAATACGCTAGGAATTTCAAGAGATGTGACCGTCCACCTAAGCCTTACCTACAAATAAATATCCTCATGAAAAAGATCCTGTACGGAATATTGATTCTCTTTTTATTATTGACTGTAATTTCTGTAGCTGTATTGAATATGCCAAAAGCAGACATTCATGATACAGAGGTAGTGGCCAGCATGACAACTGAGCAATTATATAATGCATTCACATCGAACGAAACCAATGCAAATAAAAAATATCTAGGAAAGCCGGTTGAAGTGCAAGGCACCATCATTGATATTTCTAAAGACGAACAAGGCTCCAATGTTTTGCTATTAAGTACCAATGCTGAACCTCAAGTGATGGTCACCTTGGACAAAACACAAGAAAGCATCGAGAAAGATCAATTAGGAAAGTCGGTAAAAGTAAAAGCCCAATGTAACGGTATGCTTATGGAAGTTATACTAAGCAAAGGAAGAATCGTAAATTAACTACTGCTCATTTCTGCAACTGACATCATCTTGTCTTCAACAAGATGCACAAGTTCTGTATATTGACTGTTGCGTTTGGTCATTCTATCTCTGACCAAAGGTAAATCTACATCTATATGTTCTACAAAGTTTGAAGGTTGTGCTTTCATGATATAAATATCATCGGCAAGATATACGGCTTCCGCAATATCATGGGTTACAAAAATAATGGTGGATTGAAACTTGTGCCATATACTGGTGAGTAAGTCCTGCATCTGTAACCTTGTTCTGATATCAAGTGCACCAAATGGCTCATCCATCAAAAGAATCTCTGGGTTCGCCAACAAACTTCTTGCAATGGCAACCCGTTGAAGTTGTCCACCAGAAAGAGTAGGGTATTGAGCGTACTTGTTTTGATGACCGTCCAAACCAACCAAATGTATTATTTCCATGGCACGAGCATCTCTTTCTGCTTTTCGTACTCCCTGATATCTCAATGCCAATCCAACATTGTCAAGTACGGTCATCCAAGGAAGTGAAGAATATTGTTGAAAAACCATACTTACTCTCTGTGATTCATCAACAGTCTTACCTTTGATTTTCACAGTCCCTTTGGTTGGATTTTGAAGTCCCGCTATATATCTCAGAATGGTAGATTTTCCACATCCTGACATTCCAAGTATTACGACAAATTGGCCTTGCTGAGGTATATCTTCAATTAGGAAATCTAAATCCTGAATAATCCAATTCTTTCCACCATCATAACTTTGACTGATGCCTTTTAATTCAATGATGTTATTCTGTGATGGGTTGTCAGGAAACAAACTCATTTTAGGTCTTTTTTGGTTTGATCGGGATCAATAGTATTGCTTTTTTCCATACGGCCTTGTTCAATTGAAGTGATGGTCTTTGATGGCACAATTTCTTTTACATTTCTTTTTTTGAAAAAACCAACGGCCTTGTATATGATTATACTAATAAAAACGACATGGATAACCCATAGCGTATCCTTGAAGAGATAGCTTAGCGGTTTAAAATTTTCTATAAACGGAAAATATTCATTGATGGCGAGAATCACATAGAGTACAAGTAAGATCCAAACCAATGCTGATGTCGCATAGTCGAAGACTGATTCAAAAATACTTGGTTCTTTGATCGCACCTGAATGTTGATCTTTGATTTGATATTTGTGGGGAAAGAACTTTTTATCGAGATAAACAAATAACCTATCCTGAATCAAACCAATAAAGATGAAAAGCAGAAGAATGGCAAAAGTTTTATCAGGTCTTCCCATACGTTGACCTGCTTTATAAATCAATGAACCCAATCCACCTTGATCACCAATTTGTTCTGCTACAATAATGTAGGTCCATGATATGGCCGTCAACACTCTAATATCATCTGAAAGTTTTGAAAGCACTGCCGGAAAGTAAACAGTTTTGATGGTTTGCCAATCAGTAGCACCAATCGTATAAACTGTTTTGACGTATACGTCAGAAACTTCCTTTATCCTTTGTACGATGATCGGAATAAGATAGATCATGATACCAAAAGCAAGAAAGTTCATTTTCAAAGAAGTCTGAATCCCAAAGGCAATCATAAAAATGGCAGTCACAGCCGTAAGTGGGACAAATCGAAAAGCATCAACCTGAGCCTGAAAAGTTGCATTTATGACAGGATACAATCCAATCAGAAATCCTATAGGGATAGAAAGTAGTATGGCTTTTAAATATCCTCCAAGATTAAAACCCATCGACATGCAGAGATTTCTGATTAAATCATTGTCTCGATACAAATCTCCATAGGCATAAAATACTCGGAAAGGATTTGCAAGAATGCCTGGTTCTACAATAGGAGGGTCTCCTAAAGTAACAAGGGCCCATAAAACAAACATTAGGAGAAAACCTATGATTCCATATATGAGCCCTTGCTGGGAAGTATAACTGCCTCTAAGTTTAAACATCCATGCCGGAAAAGGAATTTTCCCTAAAATGGTACCCAACAGGGACATTAGTTTGGCAATTATTTGTTCCATCTAGTTTGATGCTATAAGCTGAAATTCAGTTCTCCTGTTTTTAGCTTTACAAGCATCTGTGGCATTTGTTTCACAACCAGCTACAGGTTTATCCGGTCCGTTGCCAATAATAATAAATCTGTTGGCATCCATACCATATGTGCCTTTTAAATAGTTAGCGACAGCACTTGCTCTTTGCTCTGACAATTTTTGATTCATTGTTCGGTCACCTGTATTGTCTGTATTTCCTTCAACACGGACCCGCATGTTCGCAAAAGATTTTGCTGTATTTGCAAACTGTAAATCAATTATCGTCTTTGCATTTTCAGTAAGTGTATATTGGCCTGTGGCAAAGTTTATACTAATTGGCTTGGAGGCTACTGGTGCAGCTTTTCTTTCTGTTGTTGTAGCAGGCTTAAATGTTTTAGACTTTTCAGGAGCGTGAGCAGGTCCAGTCAATTTGGTGTTCGCTGCTTGAACTGCTCCTGTATGAACGACAGATCTCCAATTTGGTGCGACTGATTCTGCATCTCCCATATCAACAAATCTCTTTGCCATGATACCGTACAGATCAGCACCTTTTTGACCTTTATAATTACCGTCCAATCCGAAGAAATTCATATTATCTCCATGACCAGTCCAGTACACCGTGCTCATCATACCTTCTGCATCTTCTAATCCTACTCCGTTTAATTCTGCTAGATACTTGGCTGCTTTTTTTCTGTTTGATGAAGTCTTTAGTTCAGCTACACCTTTCATCCAACCTTCGTAAAATCCATTGATCATATTTTTCTTTGATTGGATTACATCTTCTTTTGCAAACATGATATCTGCGATGATATGAGATTGATCAACTGTGGTAAGCAATATTTTTGATCCCGGAACATCACGTGTCGCGAGTATATCATCAGGACTCCATACCACGGCCGCATCAATATCTCCACTTCTAAATAATTCTGCTGCTTTCAGATTGTCAGGTGTTTTCACGACTTCTACATCGTTGTAATCCAGACCGGCAGCTTCCAAACTATACGAAAGTAAAGTTTGTGCCGGAGAAGGAACTGCAACTGCAATTTTCTTTCCTTTAAGATCATTGACAGAATTAATACCTCGTTTTACAATGATTGCATCTCCACCTCTTGACCAATCCACTTGCATAAATGCTTTTGGCTTGTAGGCATTGATGTCACCTGGTGACGTGTACAATGGAAATGCATCGGCCGTTTGTACAATAACATCATACTCACCTGCAATCCATGCGTTCAATGCATTGATCAAATCATTTTCTAATTTAAAATCAACTTTGAAACCGTAATCTTTAAAGAACCTACTTCTTTCATTTGCAGCAGCTCCTTCATTGAAATATAATCCGGGAGCGTATCCACCCCACGTTACCAATTGCACCCTCAATGTATTGTCATCAGATCTACTGGAAGTGCTGGCATTATTGCTTGCGTTGTTGCTTGTGCTTGTTCCACTGGTTGCGGAACCTTCCGAATCATCTCTATCAGAGCTATTTGTCGTTCCACCACTTGCTTCAGTCGCCTGATCTTTCAGGTCTTGACCAAATTGTGTATTGTTGATCACATATCTTCCTGCGAGATACAATAGAGCAACAATGAGAAATGTAATCAGCAACTTGGAAAAGGTTGTTAATCTTCTTGCCATTGTAATATTTTATTTGAATAATGTTTTGATCTTAATTGTCAAAGAAATGGTCATATTGATTGGTTCGTCCCATTTCTACTTTTTCCTTGATCGGTTCTGATAGATCTAGTATGTCATCATCGCTTTCTGCTTGCAGCACCAATTCGTCCTTGATACCTCCAAGCAACAAGCTGGTGCTTTCCTTCTCCCATTTTTCAAGCATCTCCAAACCCTTTTCTTCAAATATTCCATTTTGAAGATCAATAGATTGCATGAACTCCTGAGAAACATCCATAAACCTTTCCATCTCACCTACCTTATTTGAAACGTCATCTGCTACAGCTTCCAATGCGGCATCAAACATAGCTCTTTTGTCGCTATCACCTTTGATAATATTCATCGCTGATTTCATAGCAGAATGACTCGCCATGATGGCTTTTCGTTCCTGTTCTTTCATCTTCACCTGATCATCTATATCTTCCACCAATATGGAAGAGTTTTCGTACATCTTCGCAAGAACCCGATACATTACTTCCATCTTCTTATACAAATCTTCCAATCTCATATTTGAATCACGAAGCCTGCCAGCTTTTCGCGATTTCAAAATCATGACTTTATTTTGTTGATTTTTCTTCGCTTCACTTGCCAATTGCATATTAGAACTTATCTCCTTCTTATTCTTATGGATCATTTCTTTCAACTTATGCATCTGGCCACGTAGTTGGGTGATCTGTTTTCTCATCTTTTTGAGATTCTTCCTCAAATCGTCAACATAGTTCTTAAGAATTCCGATCGGATCCATTTGAATAAACAATCCTGTGATCCATCTCATGGTGCTCTTGTACATGTAGCTTATCAAAGTTCTTGCTTTGTTGTCGAGCGCCATGTATACAAGTACTCCCAAGGTACCGGCAATCGCAGCCATACCAAGTGGCTTCGCTGCAGCAGCAACTATGAAAGGCCAAATGCTTGTAAATAGAAAACCCAATCCTACCAATCCTCCTACGAGAACAATGGCACCTACTTTCCCTTCAGGTCGACTCCAAAAAGATCTTCGCTTATACGTTTCAGGCATACTTGATTTCTTCTAGAATTTAAATTCGAAAATAATCAATAAAATCAACATAGCTTCAGCCAAATTGATTCCGTTAGACCGACATTTAATGACCAATGTGGGCAAAAACTCGATATAACATCAATGGGTTTTGGGAAAATATGTTTCAGTCTTTTGGAAAGTGCTTTTTCATGTTGTCAACATCCGCTTGAATTTGATCAACGACTATATGATAAGCAGCATAGAATCCTGCTTTCGTGCTATGGATTTTTCCCACTTCACCATCGATCGATGATTTCGCTTTTTCTAGCTGAGCCTGTTGTTTTGCAATTTCCTGTTGAAGCTGTTCGATCTGCTTTTGTTTTTGTGCAATAGAAGTTTCTAACTGCTTTATTGTCTGTTGTTGACCTTCTACAACTTGATTGTGTTTGTTTTTCAGTGCATCTTGGAATTTCTTTTCTTCCTTCGCCAAGACATTCAAATAATGTTGAGCACTGTTGATCAATTTTGCTGGAGAAGCTCCCATGGTTCTTGCCATGGCTAATGATGATTTGTACTTCGTTCCCTCATCCATTTCCATATCTACCAATGACTGAAGAGATTGTTTGTATTCAAGATAATCAAAGCCTTCAGTATTGTTTTCTTCAAGAGATTGTAACAATCTGTTCACAAATTTTTCATCTGGCTGAGCATTGGTGTCTCTCGGCGTGGGATTAGTATCTGGTTTTGGAGAGGGTGGGAGTTTTTCTTTTTTTTGCTGATCACCTGATTTTGGCTCAGCTTCAAAGTTTGTCTTTTTGGAATTTGATGGTTTATTTCCTGGAATATTTTTTTCCTTCACTTCCTCTTCCACAATAAATAAAGACTTCAGTTTTTTAAGCATGATGGCTGATTGGTTTAATTGACTTGATTCTCAAATAATTAGTGATAAATTTAACAATGATATTTTAGAAGTGGTTTTTATTATCTTCTTTAAAATGAATATTAACGGGCAAATTCAATTAAATGTATCGATTTAGTGTCCAAAAGAGAATCAGATATAGTGAAACTGACAAAATGGGCTATCTCTACTATGGCAATTATCCTGCTTTGTATGAAATAGGCAGAGTAGAAATGCTTCGCTCATTAGGATTATCCTACCAACAATTTGAAGATAAACATGGAATTATACTTCCGGTCATTGACCTTCACATCAGGTACTTGAAGCCCGCATATTACGATGAGGAAATAAAGATCGACACGATCCTTGAATCAATGCCTGGAAAGATGATTTCTTTCAAGCATGAATTGTTCAATGAACACAACGAATTGATCAATAAAGCAGAAGTGAAACTTTTCTTTGTTGACCAAAAATCAAATCAGAGAATTTCTGTTCCGCCTTCATTGAAAGAAGCTCTGAAACCATATTTCAATTGACATGAACTTCAGCGAATTTCCCGTCATAAAAAACATCCTCGCATTCAGCAAGAAAAGATCCATTCCTGGATTTAAGGGAATTTCCATCTATGAAATTTTTTCCTTTGTCATTGGTGAAGCTGTAGATGATGATATTTATACGCGGGCCAATTCAGTAGCATTTTCTTTTTTCCTAGCCATTTTTCCTTCTTTGATTTTTCTTTTCACGATGATTCCGCTCATTCCCGGGACCGGAGATTTCCTAAACGTCATTGCTGAATCGACAAAGACCATCATGCCAGCAGATGCACATGCATATCTGTTTTCCATGGTGAGTGATGTGGTAAATACAGAGAGAACGGGTCTTCGGTCTGTGGGTGTCATATTGGCATTGTTCTTTGCTTCTTCTGGTATGGTTACCTTGATGACTGGTTTCGATAAAAATTATCAGGCCTTTAAAAAACGTCCTTGGTGGGAAACAAGAGTGATGGCTTTGTGGCTTACCTTCTTGTTGACGAGCTTGTTGGTCGGCTCATTTATCCTCATTGTTTTCGGTAAACAATTTTTAATTTTGCTCACTGAATTCCTTAAGGTTGAACCATATACAGGCTATACGTTAATGGGCTTTAGATATCTAGTAATTTTTCTTCTTTTCTATACAGGAATAACACTTATCTACAGACTTGGTCCGACCCTGATCAATCGTGTTCCATTTTGGAATCCTGGGGCTGTAATTGCCACTTTCTTTTCCCTCCTTTCGTCAATGGCTTTTGCCTACTTCGTAAACAACTTCGGACGTTACAATGAGATCTATGGATCCATCGGTGCATTGATTGTCATCATGATTTGGCTTCAAATCAATGCTTTTATCATTATAGTCGGTTTTGAATTTAATGCAAGTATTGCTGTGTACGACAAAGGAGAAGTGATCAAAGAAATATGAATGAGGTGTAGGCTAATTAACAGGCTTAGTCTTCCGATTTAACCCCATGGCTTTAAGCATCCATGTCGGCAGCGATTTATTTGCATCTCTTTTGCGCAGGTCCAAATACCAATTGAATTTTTCTAAAATGGGCACCTTATGTGTTTCTACAAATTCTATCAATGCACCATCAGGATCTTCAATGTATGCAAACTGACCGGCGGCTTCACCCATATCAAAATCACCACTATCAACCGTAAATGGACAACCATAGTTCTTGCACTTTTCTCTGAGTAGATCCATGCCCACGATATCAAAACAAAGATGTATGTAACCAAGATCACCCCACATTCTGTTTTCAAAAATCTTCTTCGGACTACGGTCCAATGATTGGATTAATTCTATTTCTGCTGCTCCCAATAATTTAGAAAAAGGCCCACTTCTTTCCTTGGAATGAGTCAATAAGACCCTGCGAAATTGGTTGTCACTTGCGTCGAAATAAGCCAGATCTTCAAAATTGCCGGTTTGGTCGTATATGATCTTATCGAATCCCAATATGTCTTTGTAAAATGCTATAGATTTCTCCATGGTGGAGACTCCAATGGTCATTCCATAGACTCCACCTGTGTGGAACTTGGTTTTAGAAAACCAACTATCTGCCCCTACCAACTCAATGGCATTCCCAAATGGATCGAATAAAAAGAAATGATCTTGACCACTAGGAGACCTTTGAATATCTGAAACAGTATTGTTTTTACTTAAATAAGAATGTGTTGTTTTAAGGTCTCTTGTTTTAAATTTTGCGCAGAAAAATCCAAGATCACCAAGCTGGATTTCAAACTTGGCCGGTTGGGCGACCCTCGTAGTATACTGCCATATTTCAGCGCCACCACCACCATTTAGATTTAGAGCCAGAACTGCATGTCTACTCCTTGGTTCTCCACCAGTATAAGGCAACATGAGCGCTGCTTCTGCAGCTTCATCGAAAACGGGTACATCCATACCAAGATGAACGCGATACCATTCCCATGTGTCGTACACAGATACATTTCCAATACCAATTTGTTGGATTCCGGATATCAGTGGGGCCTTTAATTTACTTCGCTTCATCTAGGAAGCAGCTTTTGCCTTGTAGGCATCGGCCTTCAATTTCACTGACACCTCTTTGAATGCTTCGATGGTTTCCTTGATATCTTCTTCTGTGTGTACCGAAGTAGGAATTAATCTCAATAAGATCACTCCTTTTGGTACTACAGGATAAACCACGATTGAACAGAAGATTCTGTGGTTTTCACGAAGGTCATAGACCAGATTCATAGCTTCTTCTACTTCACCGTGCATGTACACAGGAGATACACATGAATTGGTATTTCCAATATCAAAACCAGCTTCTTTCAATCCACTTTGAAGCATATTTACGTTTGCCCAAAGTCTGTCTTTCAACTCAGGCATAGTCTTCAACATCTGCAATCTCTTTTGGGCACCAATTACCACAGGCATTGCCAGAGATTTTGCAAAAATTTGAGACCGCATATTGTATTTCAAATACTTGATGATGTCTTCATCTCCGGCGAGAAATGCACCGACACTACCCATTGACTTTGCGAAAGTTGCAAAGTAGACATCGATCTCATCTTGTACTCCTTGTTCTTCTCCAGCACCAGCACCGGTTTTACCTAATGTGCCAAAACCATGTGCGTCATCCACCAAAAGTCTGAAATTGTATTTCTGTTTCAAAGCAACAATTTCTCTCAGCTTACCTTGGTCACCTCTCATTCCAAATACACCTTCGGAAATAACCAAAATTCCTCCTCCGGTTTCACTCACGATGTTGGTTGCTGTTTGCAACATCTTTTCGCAAGACTCAATATCGTTGTGTTGGAAAACCAATCTTTTTCCCGAATGCATACGCACACCGTCAACGATACACGCATGACAACCTGAATCATAAACGACAACATCTCTTCTACCCAATAGTGCGTCTATAGAAGACATAATTCCTTGATATCCAAAATTGACAAGAACGGCTGCTTCTTTGTTTTCAAACTCAGCCAATTCTTTTTCGAGTTCATCATGAAGATCTGTGTTTCCAGACATCATTCTTGATCCCATCGGATAAGCCATTCCCCAATCTTTCATGGCTTGAGAATCTACTTCTCTTACTTCGGGATGATTTGCCAACCCGAGATAATTGTTTACTGACCAAACGATGACTTCCTTTCCTTGAAATTTCATCCGGTTGCTCAGTTCGCCTTCTAATTTTGGGAAAATATAATATCCTTCAGCCACATCGGCATATCGTCCGAGTGGTCCCATGTCTTTTCTTATACGATCAAAAATATCCATACCTAATTTATCGCACTTTTGATTTTGAAATGATCTTTTTAAATAAAGAAGGGAACAATCGTGACACCAATATAGCTAATGTGGTTTCTCTGAATGCCCCGATATACACTTCTTCTTTTTTGTGGTTTATTGCTTTAATCGCCTTATCGGCAAATGTGTTTACGTCCATTCCATTGGCTTGGGCTTCATCCATCTCATTCAGCTTTTCTCCAGAGCCCGTCAAGGAGTTTACAGAAATATCAGTCTTTATAAATCCCGGACAGATCATGGTCACATTGATATTCGTATGATTCAATTCAGCTCGCAAAGCATCAAAGAACCCATGCAATGCCATTTTGGAAGCAGAATATCCTGACCTGTAAGGAACCCCAAATTTACCCGCAACACTTGTAATTACGGCAAATTGTCCACAATTTCTTTCCACAAAATAAGGTAAAAGCAGGGTACTTAATTGAACGGTTCCAAGGTAATTTATATCCATAAGTCTTTGATAGACTTCAAATTGGGTTTCACTGACCTTTGATCGTTGTGAAATTCCTCCATTATTGATAAGGAGATCAACATCTTTTATCAGATTGATGTTGGCCTTGAAAATCTGGTCGATTTCTTCGTGTTTTTCGAGATCGAGTGGAAGGATATCGACTTTTGGACTACCTACACACAATGATTTTACCTCCTCAAGAGCTGGCCTTTTTCTGCTGGAAAGCACAAGTTTAGCACCCTCTTTAGCATAAGCAAGCGCCAGTGCTTTTCCTATGCCAGCACTGGCGCCTGTTATCCAGATTTTCTTGGTTTTTTGGTTATTCAACGAATTAGATTATTGGGTGGCTATAGCCAAATCTGAAATTACAAATAACTAATTACTATTTATAATTTACGACCTGTCCTGCTTGGCAAATACTCTTTTTAGCAAGTCAGATGTTCTTTGATTAATATCATTTCTGATACCCAATTCTTTCTTTTCAACAAGATTGAATAAACCACCCAATGCTTTCGTATTGATATGATCTGCTAAATCAGGATTTACATCATTTACCAATGGCAATGAATTGTATTTAGTCACTGCATTTGTCCACAAATCTAGTGCACCAAATTTATTCAATGAATTAACCATCACAGGTTTGAATTCATCGTACAATGCACCGTAGGTTTTGTTATTCAGATAATTTGTAGCTGCATTTTTTTCTCCCATCAGAATTCCCATTGCATCATCAATGGTCATAGACCGGATTGCATCACCAAAAATAGGTCCGGCTTTGCCTGCTGCATCTTCAGCGGCAGCATTGATTTTTTGCAACATCTTCTCTTCAAGGTTATCAAAACCCGGAATTATTTTCAATTTGTTAACTACATTTTGAGCTTCCTGCGGCAACAAGATTTTGTATGCAGATTTGTAAAACCCATCCTTGATATTCAGTTTTTTGACTGCATCATCTACACCAACATTCAATGCTTCTTTGAGTCCATTCGCTACATCTCCATCAGTCAATTCTGTAACGCTGGCTACGGTATCCAATGCTTTTTGTAAGGTAGCGGCATCACAAGCCATCAAGCTGATGCTCATTCCTAAGAATAAAATTAATTTGTTCATGTTTGTCATGTTTAATGTTTTCCTTTTGTAAACGCTTGTTTTTAGGATGAGAGTTGTTACGAAAGATTTAAAGCTGTGACAAATATCGGTTAATATCAACAAATGTCTCAACTGAAGACTAAAACTCCATTTCTACAATCGCTTTATCGACTCTTCCACCCAATTGAGGACCGATTTTTTGCAATGAAACCCTTCCGGAAACCAGATATGGCCAGCTTTCTTTGATTTTTGTACAAATATTCAAAACCACAGTTTCCAATAGCTTCTGAGGCTCATTCATCACTTCACGGCAAATGGCATAGACATTCTCATAGTTAATGGTGTCATCGATATTATCATCTGTAGAATCAAAGGACTTTACAGTCAATGCAACATCGAGAATAAAATCATTACCCATCTTTCTTTCTTCAGGATAATAGCCGTGATAAGACCGAAAATGCATGCCTGAAAGTGAAATTGTTGTCTTCATAAATGTCATTTGTTGCAGGAAAAGCAACTTTTTTAGTTGTAATTTTGTGAAAAACCAAATTCCACGAAATGGCTAATCAAACGAACGGTACAATGACCGGTCACGCAAAGGTAGATAAATATAATCATCATGATTATTACGTGATTGATGAGTTACTCAGTGAAGATCACTTGCTCGCACGAGAGGCAGTAAGAACTTGGGTAAAGCAAGAAGTGACTCCAATCATCGAAGAATATGCGGAAAAAGCAGAATGTCCTACTCATCTTTTCAAAGGCCTGGCTGAGATTGGAGCCTTTGGTCCAAGCCTTCCAATAGAATACGGGGGCGGAGGAATGGACGAAATTGCCTATGGTGTCATCATGCAAGAGTTGGAAAGAGGTGATTCTGGTATCAGAAGTATGGCCTCGGTACAAGGATCATTGGTAATGTATCCTATCTACAGATATGCCAGCGAAGAACAGAAGAAAAAATACCTTCCAAAATTAGGAAGTGGTGAATTCATTGGCTGCTTCGGTTTGACTGAACCAGATCATGGTTCTAATCCTGGAGGAATGATTACCAACATCAAAGATGATGGTGATGCATATATCCTCAATGGTGCCAAGATGTGGATCACAAATTCGCCTGTTGCAGACCTTGCTGTGGTTTGGGCAAAAGATGAAGAAGGACAGATCAGAGGCATGATAGTTGAAAGCGGATGGGAAGGTTTTTCTGCTCCTGAGATTCACGGTAAATGGTCCTTAAGAGCATCCATCACAGGAGAACTCGTTTTTGATAACGTTCGTGTTCCTAAAGAAAATGTATTTCCTGACATCAGAGGTTTAAAAGGCCCACTTTCATGTCTATCAAAAGCGAGATATGGCATCGCATGGGGCGCCATCGGCGCTGCATTAGATTGTTATGATTCAGCATTGAAATATTCTCAAGAAAGAGTCCAATTTGGTAAGCCTATCGGCCAGTTTCAATTAACACAAAAGAAATTGGCTGAAATGATTACTGAAATAACCAAAGCACAATTGTTGGCTTGGAGATTGGGATCATTGGCAAACAAAGGAGAAGCTACTCCTTCTCAAATTTCAATGGCCAAAAGAAACAATGTAGCAATGGCATTGGATATTGCCAGAGAAGCCAGACAAATTCATGGAGGAATGGGCATCACCAGTGAGTATCCATGTATGCGACATATGATGAACCTTGAAACAGTTTTGACCTATGAAGGAACCCATGATATTCATTTATTGATTACTGGATATGATGTTACGGGACTGAATGCATTCAAATAATGTTAAACCTAATTTAAAATCGAATGTTTACGTGATTAAATGACCTGATTGCTCGTTGAATTTTTTGGTTTAATTGTGCTTCCAATGATAGGACTCCAAAGAAAATTTTCACTACTTACTCTTTTACTGATTTTTCAGTTTGGTCTTGTAGCACAAGACATCGAACTCACCAATCCCGACCTTGAAGCTGTACCTAAGATGGGAAAAACATTTCCTACCAGCAATCTTATGCTCGGGTGGATTGATTGTGGCGTTTATAGTTTTCCAAAGGAATCGGCTCCAGATATTCATCCAGATAAATATTGGTTGAATACCAAGCAAGCTGCCAGTGGCTACACCTACGTTGGAATGGTTGTTCGTACAAATGAAACTTGGGAGTCCATTTGTCAAAAAATGAAAACTCCGATGCAAGCAGGTCAATGCTACGAATTCAGTGTGCAACTGGCAAGATCAACGGATTATTGGAGCGGGACAAAATCATTGGACGGATCAACATCAAGGGTTGAAGAAAATTATGTTACTCCTGCTGTACTTCGGATTTGGGGAGGTTCCCTTCGATGTGGCGAAAATCAATTGTTGGCAGAATCATCGCCAGTCAAAAATAATGAATGGCAAGTGTACAATTTTAAGTTCAAACCAAAATCCAATTATAGTTATATCAAGTTTGAAGCTTTCTATAAAACACCAACCTTCGACCTGTACAATGGTCATATCCTTATGGATGATATGTCAACACTTGTTGCTGTCGATTGTGAGAAAAAAGAAGAACCAGAATTAGTTGAGGTAGAACCTCCAAAGGCAAAACCCATACAAGTAAACGAAAAAGAAAAAGCCGACGCTGAAGAAACCTTGGCTGTAGTCGAAGCAAATCCTGAGCCGGTTGAAGAATATAAAAAACCAGAAATTCTTTTGGAGTTAAGAAATCCTGATAAGCTTAAGAAAGGGCAAGTGATCAGGTTGAAGAAATTGTATTTTCTTGCAGACAGCAGTGCAATACCGCAAAAATCATATCCAGTGTTAAAAGAATTAGGCAGCTTCCTTAAATTCAACAAAGATGTGATTATCGAAGTAGGAGGTCACACAAATGGTATTCCGCCCCATTCATTTTGCGATAGTCTTTCAACAGTGAGAGCAAAAACAGTGGCCGACTATTTGGTGATAGAAGGGGTTCACCCTGAGCAGATCAAATACAAGGGATACGGTAAACGACTCCCTCTTGCATCTAACGAAACCATGCCAGGAAGAGCAAGAAATCAAAGAGTAGAAATCAAGATTTTAGCTAAATA
>JAHDDD010000058.1:8151-15224 GCA_020629535.1 Saprospiraceae bacterium | reverse complement strand
ATGTCAGGCATTTTTCGAAATTTTTGAAATTGCCATGCATTGCAAACTTCATTGATGTAGAATTGGATGAAGCAGGAAGATATCTTCCAGGAGGGGTTGTGTTTCATCCTGACTTTCTCTTTGATGCGACCACCATTGCGAGATTATTTCAAAGAGAAGGGGCGAGCACCATCAGCTATTTGATTTCAAAATTTATTCCAATAGATTCGAGCACATCCATTTTACTTGGAAACATTGCCAATCATATACTCGATACGTTGATCTACGATCCCAACCGGACGTTTAATGAAATTAAGTCTGATATTTTTCAAATCAGTCCGATACAGTTGGCGCAATTTACGGATGCGGAAGTTGTGTCACTGATGGCCGATGTAAAAAGACATTATGATCATATCAGGCATACGATATTACACGAGATGGAGCAACAAGGTATTGATAAAGCCTCTTCTTTTGTGGAGCCAAGTTTTCTGTCAAACCATGTAGGTTTTCAAGGGAGATTGGATTTGCTACATCTTGATCAAGAAAAGGATAAAGTTGATATCATTGAATTAAAGAGCGGCTCAGCTTTTAAACCCAATGCGAATGGTGTAAGTGAAAGTCATTATCGTCAATTGATGATTTATGATATGATGATCAGGTCTACTTTAGGAAAAAAACAAAGGCCAAAGAATTTCATATTGTATTCAAAATTGCCGAAGGAGAGATTGCGATATGCGGGTTATTCAAGATTACATCAAAAAGAGATTCTTAGGGTCAGAAACAATTGTCTTTATCTGGAAGAATTATTGAAAGATGCTGCCCAAAATGAAAAAGATCTTTTCGAAAAATTTAATCCAAATAGAATCAATGACAATTTTAGATTTTCCAAAAGGGATGCACAGAAACTATATCTAGCGTATAAGAAATTAGATGCACTTGAGCAGAATTTTGTGCGGCATTTTGTCAGCTTCATTTCGAAAGAGTATCATTTGATGAAGACAGGTGTGCATGGCATTGATCGGTCTAATGGAGTAGCAGGACTGTGGCTTGATCCTATTGATGAGAAGAAAGATCATTTTCGAATGTGGTCCAATTTGAAGATTGGTGAAAACAAAACGATGGAAGATGATCCATTTATTAGATTGGATTTTACAGAAAAGTCAAACAGACTTGCAAGATTTAGGGTAGGGGATATTGTTGTGCTTTATCCGCAGGAGGCTGGAAATAAAAACATTACCCATTATCAACTGTTCAAGGCCACCATCATTGAAATCAATGAGTCAGGAATTCTGTTCAGACTTCGCGCCCAACAATTAAATCAACAAGTTTTCGAGTCCTATTCCATGTGGAATGTCGAGAACGATTTTCTCGATAGTGGCATCTCCAAAATGTACCAGAGTTTATATTTTTTCATGCTTGTGGAGGAAGAGAAAAGGAAATTGTTGTTGGGAAGACGAGCACCTCAAGAGGCCTCGGAGAAAGTAACTTTCAAAGCTATTGGCACCACAGATGAACAACAGACTTTAATCGAGAAAATCATTGCAGCGAAAGAATACTTTCTGCTTTGGGGTCCGCCTGGTACAGGGAAGACCAGTGTTATGTTGAAAAATTTAGTTGATTACCATTTTAATCATACAGAAGATAGTATTCTCTTATTGGCGTATACGAACAAAGCGGTAGACGAAATTTGTCATGCTGTAGAAAGCATAGGAGATGGTATTGAAGATAAGTATCTGCGTATTGGGTCCAGATATGCAACCACAGAATATTTGGCCAGTAAGATGTTGAGTAAGAAATTAGAGAATATCAGTAAACGATCAGAATTATTGTCACTTCTAACGGATACGCGTATATATTGTTCTACACTTTCGTCTATGTTGGGTAAAAGGGAGCTCTTCAAGATTAAGACTTTCGATACATTGATTGTTGACGAAGCTTCTCAGTTGATCGAGCCGATGTTGTTGGGTTTGTTGGGTCATTTTAAAAAGATCATTCTGATTGGAGATCACAAGCAATTGCCTGCAGTGGTGGTGCAAGATTCAAAAGACACGAAAGTCACTGATGAAGCATTACTCGACATTGGTCTTGTCAATATGCGTGACTCACTTTTCGAAAGATTATACAAACGGTGTGTTGAAAATAAATGGACCGAATCGTACGGACTTCTTTCGCAACAAGGGAGAATGCACGAAACAATCATGCAATTTCCTGCAAAGCATTTCTATGAAGATCAGTTGACTTTACTTCCGGGTCTCGATCGATTGCAGGGAGAATTTACCATGTCCGGTCTAGATGAAAAATTTAAATTTTTGGAGACGGAAAGAATGATATTTATTGATACACCTGTGGACGGTGCTTTGGTGAGTAAGGTTAATGAGGCAGAGGTTCAATGGGTACATTCATTGTCAAAGCAGCTCATCAAACTTTACACGATCAATGACGTAGAATTTACCAAGGAAAGCGTAGGAGTTATTTCACCATTCCGTGCACAAATTGCCAGAATCTCAGAGAGTTTTGAAGGAGAAGGAGACGAGATTAAAAATATTAGTATTGATACTGTAGAACGATATCAAGGAGGAGCCAGAGATCGGATTATTATCAGCTTGGTAACGAATGATCGGAATGTTTTGAAAATGTTACAGAGTAGGTCGGCAGAGGGTATTGACAGAAAGCTCAATGTTGCCATTACAAGGGCGAGAGAACAGTTGATTTTGATTGGTAATAAGCAAATCTTGGAAAGAGATGACAGTTACAAATCTTTGATCGAGTCTTGTTATTTGGTTAGTGGTGAATAGTGAATAGTGATTTTTTAAGTGAGATAAACTTTAATAAAGTAGCTTTCTGATTATTGAAGGCAACTGAATTAGAAATCAAATAAGAAATTATTTCATGGGTGGATAATTTGCAACGACAGGTACACCTATACGTTAGTCCTTCAATGACCAAAGATAATCTTCCACATCAGCTTCCTTATCTGACAATTCATGAAGAATAATTGTTTGCACTGAGGTATTGACATAGTACAGAGAAACAAACATTGTCTGCTTTGGATTTTTCATGTCAAATTTATGCTTGAATTTCATAATGGTCAATTTGTCATTGTTCTTCATTTTAGAATCAAGCTGATCAATCTTAAGTCCTGGTGTACTTGCCAGCAATTCAGAATATGATTTTGACATGAGTGCATTTAGAATTTCTCCATCTTTTTTATTGAAGTCAATGCGGTCAGTATTGAAGATTGAAAGAACTCGAAAGTTTGTTGTAGTATCGACAAAAAAGTCAATTTCACCATCACTGAATTCCATGGCTTCCAAAGCGTTTTGGAAAAGCTCCATTCTTTTCTTATTCAATCCTGATTTAGGTAGGTCTTGTTCTACTCGATATCTGCTACTTCTTTTAAATGAAGCAGGAAGTTTTATTGAGATGCGTTCATCATCTAAATATACTTTTTCGGTTTCAGCCCAAATTCCAGTTTCAGTATTTTTCTTTGCACCAGAATCCGATTGGCAAGCAGTGAATAAAATGAAAGGGAACAACAAATAGATTAATCTTCTCACTTTTAAGTCTTTACGTACTCTCAAAAACGCTGCAAGGTAAGATTTAGTCTCAATCCACACCATGCTTTTTTGTGAATTTATATACAAATGGAATTAATTGAGCAGACTATAAGTCAGATTTTTATACTATTCAGTTTGTTAGTTTGACCAACCTTCCCGGTCCAGACTTCGGTATTGTATGGCTTCTGCCAAATGTTCCAGTTCTATATTTTTTGAATTTTGAAGATCTGCGGCCGTCCTTGCTACTTTCAGAATTCTGTCATATGCTCTAGCAGAAAGTTGAAGTTTTTGCATTGCAGTTTTCAACATGGTTTGACCTTCCGAACTCAATGAACAAATCTCTCTGGCCATTCTGCTTGACATTTGGGCATTTGAATGAATGGTGCTAAAGTCCTTAAATCTTGTATCTTGAATTTTGCGAGCTTCCACCACACGTTTTGCAATGTCCTGACTTTGCTCACCTGAATAATTCATCTTTGAAAGTTCATCGTATGACACTGGTGTCACCTCAACGTGAAGATCAATGCGATCAAGCAATGGACCAGAAATTTTGTTTAGGTATTTCTTGACAATACCAGGACCGCAAACACATTCTTTCTCTGGATGATTGTAAAATCCACATGGACAAGGATTCATAGATGCGATGAGCATAAAACTTGCAGGATAATCGACTGAAATTCTTGCTCTCGAGATGGTTACTTTTCGTTCTTCCATGGGTTGACGAAGCACTTCTAACACAGACCTTTTAAATTCAGGAAGTTCGTCTAAGAAGAGTACTCCGTTGTGCGCCAATGATATTTCACCAGGATTCGGATTTGATCCTCCTCCTACCAATGCTACATCACTGATAGTATGGTGAGGCGACCTATACGGCCTATCCGTTACAAGTGATGAATTGTTCTTTAGTAAACCTGATACTGAGTGAATTTTAGTCGTAGAAAGGGCTTCCTCGAATGATAGTGGAGGTAGAATGGTTGGCAATCTTCTTGCTAACATGGTTTTACCAGCTCCTGGTGGGCCTATCAATATAGCATTGTGTCCACCAGCTGCAGCAATTTCCAAGGCTCTTTTAATATTTTCTTGACCTTTCACATCAGAGAAATCCAGGTGAAATTTTTTGCTAGAGAGATCTTGGTCTTGAACTTTTGTTTTGAAAGGTTGTATAGCAGAATTACCGGATACAATATCAATGGCTTCTTCAAGGGTTTTGACCGGATATACGTCAAGTCCTTTCACGATGGCAGCTTCGTTTGCATTTTCGAAAGGTACTATGATTCCGGTCTTGTTTTCTCTTTTGGTTTGAATGGCAATGGGGAGTATTCCTTTCACGGGTCTTACGGTACCATCGAGACTGAGCTCACCCATGATAACGAATGAATCAAGAAGTGGGGCCTCAATCTGTTTGGTCGATGCAAGTACCCCTAAAGCAATGGGTAAATCATAAGAAGAGCCTTCTTTGCGAATATTGGCCGGAGCTAAATTGATGATTAATTTCAATCGAAGAATTCTGTATGATGAATTTTTTATTGCTGCTTCCAATCGTCTAAACCCTTCACTCACAGCCTTGTCAGGCAATCCGACAATATGAAAAAGTGGACTACCAGATGGTACATTTCCACCAGCATTGACTTCGATGGTTATAGTTTGAGCTTCGACACCTTGAACGGCACTTCCATATGTTTTGACCAACATGATTGATACATTTGTTCCTACAAATACATCAGTTTAAACTATGCTGAGGTAAACAAATAGAATGAAATTATATAGGTACAACCTTGGATTTAGGAATGGTAAATCGGAATTCAGTGCCAAGATCAGTACTTTCATGGACCCAAATTTTCCCTCCGTGTTTTTCAACGATGTTTTTGCAGATCGAAAGTCCCAATCCGATACCTTCTTTATGTGAGCTGTGCTCGAGTCTTGAAAATGTCTTAAATATTTCGTTGAATTTTTGAGTATCTATACCCATGCCGTTATCCACTACGCTAAATTCAAGAAGGTCATCTTCTTCTTTACAAGAAATGCTGATTTCTGGAGGTGCATCTTTGCGTTTATACTTGATGGCATTTTCAATTAAGTTTTGAAAAACCCTTCTCATCTTATATCGATCAGCATGGATTTCTGACGGAAGATCAGTTGCTATTTTTATTACGGCATCATTTTCATCGATAAGCATTGACATATCAATTGTGATTTGCTGTAGCATTGTCGCGGGAGCAAAATGTTCAAGATATAGTCCTTTGTTTTCTTGAGCTGAGATATTTAGTAGGTCAGCCACTATGTGTCCTAGTCTTTCGCTTCCTTCAACAATATGATTCAAGTAAGAATTTTCTTTTTGGTTCAACTTAGAATTAGCACTTCTCTTCAAGAGTCCGGCAAACGAGGCGATGGTTCTCAATGGAGTCTTTATCTCATGCGAAGTAGTGCTTGCAAATTTTTGCAACTCCGTATTTGATTCGATGTAAAGTTTGAGCTGTTCATTACCTTCTTCTAATTCCTTTTCTGCTTTTCTAAGTTTTTTGTTTTTGGAAGTGAGTTCTAAATTGGATTTATTTACCCGCCTGAGAAAGTAAAATGATGTCAGTAATAACAAGGCAAGGAATACCAACAAAGCGGAAGATGCAATTTTTGCAAAGTTTGATTTTTGAGATTCAAGTTGTTGTTTTCCTACTGCTTCTGTATGGAGTGCTTGGGCTTGAAAAAAATCAGTGACCCTTGTCATTTCCACCTTTTGCATACTGTCTTGTTTGTGCTGGATTTCTTGACTGAGTTTGTATGCTTCTTTATAGTTGCCCATAGATGAATACACTTCTTCTAAAGTACTTATAGATTCATCATAGAGGTAATCATATTTTTTAGATTTTGCATAATTGTATACGTTTAGGACTTCTTTTAAACTCTTGTCCAATTCACCTTCTTTGGATTTTATTCTGGCATTGTGGAGATCGAAGAATTTTTCTGTTCTTTTTTCTTCTCTTTCTATTGTTAGAGGATATCCAATTTGAATGTACTTTCTGGCTTCCTCTAAATTTCCCTCCTCAATGCTGGTATGTGCAAGATTACTCAGCACAAATGTTTCCATTTTCTTGAAATCAATTTCTCTGGTAAGTTTCAAAGCCTTTAGATAGTAATCAATGGCGTTTTGATAATTCCCTTCTTCAGATTCAATGTATCCAAGATTATTAAACGTATACACCAGTCCGAAATTATTGCTGTCTTGCCTGTAGTAATTTTCTGCCTTTAAATAATATTCTCGTGACTTGTCGTGTCTTTTTAATGTATTGTAAACAATACCGATATGTGTAAGACAATGTCCAATTCCTCCTTTATCATCGACGGAAGCATATAAGTTAGTTGCAATCTTCAGGGAATTAATTGCCTCAAAGTAACTGCCGGTTATACGTTGCATTCTGCCTATGGCCATATAACATTCGGCTATCTCGGCTTCAACTTCTTCTTCTGTACATTGATCAAAATAATCAATAGCAATTTTTCGATTTTTAACAGCTTTGTTTGGTGTATCAATTAAAGGAATTG